>CAITUF010000062.1 GCA_903895475.1 uncultured Opitutia bacterium
CTACAAGGTCGCCGACGGCGTGCTGCAGCTCCGCGGTGGCCAAGGCCACCTTTACTACGTCGGCACCGACGGGAAGGCTTCCTTCAAGAACTTCGAGTTCACCGCCAAAGTGAAGACCTACAAGACTGCCAACTCGGGCATCTATTTCCACACCGCCTACCAAGACGCTGGCTGGCCGGCCGCAGGTTATGAGTGCCAGGTGAACGCCACGCACGGCGATAAGAAGAAGACGGGTGGCCTCTACGCGGTGAAGGATGTCATGGACGTCGCGCCCGCCCCTGACGACGAGTGGTTCGACTACCGTATCCGCGTCGAAGGGAAGCGCATCCAGATTTGGATCAACGGCAAGCAGACCGTCGACTTCACTGAACCCGCTGATTGGACTCCGCCGAAGGGCATGGCTGGTCGCAAACTCGGCACTGGCACGTTCGCCCTGCAGGCACACGACCCAGGCTGCAAGGTCGACTACAAGGACCTCAAGGTCGAGCTGCTGCCTTAATTACTAAACCGAAACGCTGAGCGCATCGTTCAGCGCCGCAATCAGGCGGGCCCGTAAGGGTTCCGCCTTTTTTGTGAGCCGACGTTGCTCCTGCTCATACTCGCTGCGCCCTTCCGGCGTCTCAATACAGATGGGCGCAAGGCCGACGGCGGAGAAGTCGTAAGGGCTCGCGCGCATATCGACCGACCGCGCATCACGGGCGAGTTCAAAGCAATCGGCGGCCAATTCGGCGGGCACCCACGGTGCTGACTTCATCGCCCACTTATAGAGATCCATCGTGACGTGGATGCAGCCCGGCTGTTCGTTCACCAAGCGACCGTCGAGATCGGGGTTCAGTTTATTCAACGGCCGAGCGGGCGGCGTGAAGAAGCGGAACGCGTCATAGTGAGTACACCGAATCGGCAAGGCCCGCACGACCGCATCGGTGCCTTCCGACCCAAGCCGCAGGGGCCAGCCTTGGTGTCGGCGTTCCGCGGCCTGCTGATAAACCATCGCCCATTCGTGTAGGCCGAAGCACCCGAGGAACGCGGGGCGACCCGCGACGGCCACGCACAGGTCGCGCGTGAAGGTCAAGCGGGAGCGTTCCAATTCATCTGGCGCCACGACGCGCACGAAACCATCGGTACCACGCTGGAAGCGTGCATCCACCAGTAATTCATCGGCGTCGACCAACGCCACGCCTACTCCCGGCGTCCACCGCTGGAGTGCGCTGAGGCGAAACGGGTAATACGTGAAAAGGAAATCCTCCACCGGCTCGCGTGTAGCGGTCGCGGCGCGCTGCCGCCGGGCGTCCCCGAGGGCTGCCCCACGGGCTTGATGGGCATCACGCCGCGGGCGCCAGGCCTCCGGCCCGAGCACTACTTCCGCCGACTGGATGCCTGGTACGGTCACTCGAAACGGCGATGGTGCGCGGCAACCTTAACGTATTTCTCCGCCCAGCCAGGCAGGCTGGCTTGCTCAGCCGCCGTCAAGGGACGCACGACTTTGGCCGGCGAACCCAAGACCATCGAGCCGGACGGAATGATGGTGCCCTTGGTGACCAACGCGCCTGCACCAATGATGCAACGTGCGCCGATGACGGCCCCATCGAGAATCGTCGCATGCATACCGATGAGACATTCGTCGCCGATCGTGCATGCATGAATCATCGCCAAATGCCCGACCGTCACGCGCTGCCCGATCAGTGCGGGCAGACGATCGGCCACATGAACGACCGCGCCATCTTGAATGTTCGTGCCCTCGCCCACGCTGATGGGGGCGATATCGCCACGCAGGACTGCGCAGGGCCAGATACTGGCCTTCGCGCCGATCGTCACGTTGCCGATTACCACCGCCTTGGCGTGGACAAAGGCAGCGGCATGCACCGTGGGCCCTTTGGCAAGGTTCCGGGTGAGCTCCCGGGAGAGTTCCTCGTCTTTATCGGGCAAATCTTCGAAGGAATGGGGGGTGGACTGGAACGGGTTCACGCCTGGGACTGTGGCGGAGGGCAAGGAGCAGGAAAGCCCGAATCAAATAAGTTCTCCGAAAAACACCCTTTAAAGCCCTCCAAGGCCGTTCTCCCGGGTAATTCTGGGTTTAATCGCCCCTGAACCTAAAATCCCCTTGCCAACCCCCCTTCCCTCCGTTTGCTCCGACCTTCCGACAGCCATGAAGGCCACATTTATCACCTCCGGTCGCCAGTTCACCGTCAAGCCAGGCGACGTTCTCATTGTTAACCAGTACCCTGGTAAGAACAAAGGGGATCTCCTTACCTTTGACCAAGTCCTCCTCGTGGGGGAAGGAGCCGATGCAAAGATCGGTACCCCTACTGTCGCTGGCGCGACGGTCACCGCCAAGATCTTGGAGAACAAGCGCGGCGAGAAGATCGACATCTTCAAGCACCGCCGCCGTAAGGGCTACTACCGTCGTCGCGGCCACCGCCAAGAGCTGTCCGTGATCAAGGTTGAGACCATCTCTGCCTAATTAACCCCTTTTAACCAGATACTACCATGGCAACAAAGAAAGGTGGCGGCACTTCCAGCAACGGCCGCGATTCTCGCTCCAAGCGCCTCGGCGTTAAACTCTACAGCGGCGAATTCGCCTCTGCTGGTTCCATCCTTATCCGCCAGCGCGGGACGCAAATGCGTGCCGGTCGCAACGTGGGTATGGGTCGCGACCACACCCTTTTCGCTAAGGCCGACGGCCTCGTGAAGTGGGACAGCGAACACCGCAAGGTTGAGATCGTCCCCACGACCTCGTCCGCCTGTTCGCTCTAAGCCAAACGCGAGTTCGCTCCTCAAACCGACCGAAAGGTCGGTTTTTTTGTGCCGAGATGACAATGCCCCTGCCGAGGATTTCCTAGGCTGCCAGCTTCCGGAAGAAGGCTGCTATCCGGCTTACGGCCGGAGTGGATTGATGGTCGAACGGAAGAGTAAACGGGTGGACGCAGAGTACACGGGGTCTCGCGCCACATAATCACAGACGCGCTCCATTACTTCGCTCGGTAGGCCATGAGTGCCTTCCAGTACACGCAACTCGGCGATGAGTAACTGGATTTTTCGAGCGACATGAGGGTGACGTCTGCTTCGGCTTCCTCGCGGTAGCCGTATTCCGGATCTTCTTCCATCTCCCAGGAATCTTTGATTTCTTGAGTGAGGTGCATTTGGGGTGCACTGAAAGACTAACCGCTCGCCGTAGCCTGCAAAGCCCGGGACGAGTTAAGATTGCACCGCAACGAAGTGGCGAACGTGTGACGGTTATTTTAGCCGGCAACTCCATCCCGGGCGACACGACGGAACTTCCAGGTCATCGCTAAGGCCACCAGCGTCAGACCGGTCGCCAAAGAAATCCAGATACCCGTTGGGCCGAGGTCATACCAGCCGACGGGCACGCCGAAGAGCGTGAACCCACGCGGGAAAGCCAGGGCCAAGGAGAACGGTAGGCAAAAGAGCCAGTAGACCAAGAAGACGCTCCAGGAAGCCCAGCTCGCGCAATTGACGGAGCGAAGGAGATGAGCCGCGACGACCTGCAAGCCATCGAAGGGCGCCCAAAGAGCAGCGAAGACCAGGAGTGCCGAGGCGACCGTAGCGATGTCCGTCCCCGCCACGCCATAGGTCTGCATCAACCAAGGCCGGGTGAGCACCATAACAAGCCCGTAGAGGGACATAATGAGGCCCCCTAAGATCAAGGCGCCGTGGCCGATAGCCTGTACCCGCCGCGGGTCCTTGGCGCCATAGGCCTCGCCCACGCGAATCCCGGCGGCGATGCCTAAGCCCAAGGGCAACATGAAGGCCGCGGAGGCGGTGCTGATCGCGACTTGGTGCGCGGCTTGGGCCGTCGGGGAAAGCCAGCCGGCCATAATTGGGACGACCGCAAAGATGCCCACTTCACTCAAACTATGTAGACCCGCGGGCCAGCCCGTCTTGAGTAAACGGCGCAACACCGCGAGCTGCAGGCCTTCCGCCCAACGGACCTCCCCGCGCCCCGGGGTGAACCAGAGCCCGATGAGCATCACGCAGCGTGCGACTAAGGTCGCCCACCCGGCCCCCGCCAGTCCCAAGTCTGGGAAGCCCCAATGACCGAACATCCAGAGCCAATTTAGGAGGATGTTCACGAGGATGCCGACACTCAGCCACGCCAATGATATCCAGGGCTGATGCTGCGAGTCGCGATGCCCGCGCAAGGCATGGAATAACAAGCCTGGGATCATCGACCAAGACATCAGAATAAAGAAATCGCGGGCTTCGTCGGTGACCGCCTTGGTGGAGCCTAAGAGCGGGAGGTAGCCGACGAGGGCATGGCTCAAGACCGCGGTGACGAGGCCGATGGCCAGCGCTAAGGCCATGCCGTGCCGTAAGATGGCGGGCGCAGATTCGGCCACGCCCGCGCCATTATCCTGCGACTGATAGACCGCGACCGCTCCGACCACCCCGATACCAAAGACATACGGAATATAACTCAGGTTCGATGCCAAGGCCGAGGCGGCGAGGGCCGTTTCGCCCAAGTGGCCGGCCATCGCGACATCGACGTAGAACATCAGCCCATAGCCCAACATCCCGAGCATGATGGGAATCGCCAATTTAAGCGTGGGTCCGATTTCCGAACGAATGGTAGGCGTGGTTTCCAAGTGCCCACAGGAGGCAAGCAACCGGGCGGGTTGGCGAGAAAAACCCGCCGGCGCTCAGGTCCTAGATTTCGTCGAAACGCAGCCAGCGAAAGGATACTAACTTAACCTGGCGACCAAGCACCGCATTCACCAAGCCAACGGTGGGCTTGGTTGGGTCAGGCTTATTCCCCAAGGGTGCCTCGTAAGCCGGAATCCGGCTATCGACGTATTCAGGTACACGTTGATAAACCGCCTCACACCAAGCACGGGCCGTGCCCTCGCCATGCGGGGACTCACCGAGGCAACGCACGATGAAGGTGTCGTCACGGACAGAAATAATCGGGGCCAAACCACGCAACAAATCGGCCTGCCGCGGCCAGCCAGGTAAACCATGCGTTGAGTTGCCAACGGAGGCGCGCGGGTTGATGTAATCGCTCGGGTAACCGGCAGGCGATAAGCGCGCATCCGTTGGTGGGGTTGTCGGCTTACCCAGCGCAGCGGCCCGCGCGGCGGGATGAAGTGCCGGCGACTGCTCCAATGCCTTCAACGCCGCCTGCAGGGCGCCATTGAGCGCCAAATCCTTGTCCGTGCCATCGTAGAGACGGAGGCGACGATTGACGAATTCCGATAACGAAAGAAACGGGCCACGAGCCCGCACCTGCTTGACGATTTCGATGGCCAGTTGATTTAATTGAGCATCCGTCAAGGCAGCAAAACCCGTTAGGGCCGCCTCTTTGGTGCCGCTACCAGTAGAAGTTTCCGGGGATGGTACCATACGCGGAAGCGGGTTCCGTGACTTCTCGAGGGCGACATCACCCGACGTGGTGTTGGCCACGGGCACTTGCTGGTCGCGGAGGTGCCCTAGCACCGCCCGCCAAGCTGGCACGGAGCAGCTGTTTACGTTAAACTGTCCGGGAACGGTCAGGTAGGCGCCGAAACGAAGATACGCGTCGGGGAATTTCGTAGCGTCGACGCTATCGGGCGAAAAATTCGGGGCGTCCGCGCCCAAACGATAGCACGCATTCGGCAGCGCCTTACCCGCCAAGTACTTTTGGTAGGATAACTTAAGTTCAGCGACCACCTGGCTGCCGGTCGCAGAGGCGTTAAGGCGACCCCAGGCGGACTGATCGGGAGCAAGCGAAGAGACAAACCAATCATCGAAGAGCACGTGGTTCAGGCAGAAGCTGTCGTCGTGCTGTAAGAAAGTCGTCGAGAGCTCGGTGCGGAGGTGGTAGTTGCCATCGTTATCAAACCAACGGCCGACGACGTCCTCGGCAGGCAAAATCGGCGAGGCATCGGAATTGCCAATCAAACCGTATTGGAAGGGCGGGGCCGGATTGAAGCCGCGCGCATCCCAGCCTTGCAAGTCAGCGAGCGACTGAGGCGGGACCGTCGGCAGTTCCGCCACGACCGCTCGACTTAAGCCACTGGAGGCATCTAAACCCGAAACAATGAACCCACGCTGACTGGCGTCGACCTGCGGTGCGTAGCTATCCATCCAGCCGCTCAGCGGGCGGTAGTAGAGGTCAAACGGTGCGTTCACTGGGTGGAGCGCACCCTGATACTGGATACCATCGCCGAGGGCGGTCACCCGATTAGTCGTTGGCGAAAGATCCGTGAGTACCTCGCGGGACTTATCCCCGAGTTCCGTATAGCCCGAGAACGGACTGGACTGGATCGTGCCGCGGGAAACGACGCCTCGGTCGAGTTTCACCGTGCCGTCGTTGGCCGCCCGCAGACCGAAAGAGAAAGTCCCGAACGGACGAGGGCTGGTCCGGACGTTGTCCAAAATCTCCTCGGGGCCAGGCGGATCGTCGGGCCCATATAGCGTCGTAAAAATGAAGGCCGCCGCGATGGGGTCATTATTCCGGAAGCTCAGTCGAATCGGCGTCCCGCGCGTCCATCCCGGAATATTGATATCTGCCGCGATGGCATCGCGACCCGTATTCAGTTTCATCATCCGTGCCGTGATGCGCGTACTGCCCTGAAGGTTCTCCAAGTTCAGGAATATCCCCACCGGCCGGCCGGCCGCATAACCGGGCGACAAAGGCAGATTGACGGAGCCAGGCGAGGCGAGGGAGAGCTGGGCGCTTTCGGTCGACGAGGAAAAGACCCGCGTCTCTCCAGGCATGAGGTCGATATACCCCGAAGGGTCCTGCAAGGACAGGCCAAGCGAACCCCAGTTGCCATTGAACCAAGAGCCCATCGGCAGCGGTCCACCCGCCGTCGAAATCGGTGATAACTCGAAAGCCACGGGCAGGCTATTCCCCTTCATCGACAGCGAAAAGTTCTTCACCTTCATCCGGACGTTATAGGGATTCCAAACCGTGACGACGGGCTGAGCCAAGATGGCACGACACTGCGTGCCGTCGAGAGCGCCACTATCGGTAGCGGCTTGCGCAAAGACGAACTGCACGCGGGCGACGACGGGCTGCCGATAAACTGTTTCGTGGTAACTGAAGAGCGGGCTACTGCCGGCCTGCGACGGAGCCATCTCAACCAAGCCAGCCGCGCTACGATTCACGACGGCTTTGCGATACTGCAAGGTGTAGTCCACCAATGTATTCCAACTGCGGATTGGTGGAATGTAGGATAATGAGCCGAAGGTCCCGGCGTTGTAACTCGTCGAGCCGCCACTGGAACCGTAATCCGACCACCAGTACATCAAGGTGTGGCGGTAGCGGTTACCAACCGCAGTGCCCTCTACTTCCGCGGACTTGGGACGCGCATAATAGAGGTCCGCGTAGGGCGCCGACGATGCCGCCACCCGGGGCCGAGCCCGGAACAGCGGCAACTTCACCTCGCGACGGGGATCCACTTCGTCCATCCAATCCCACGTTTCAGCGAGTAACGACAGGTCTTTCCGGACGCCACCGTTAGCGGTGTTCGTCAGTAACCCAACGGAGTAAGTCGTGTAATCATGGAAGCCCGACTTACCGACGGTCGCCACCGGCACGAGCGCGGCGGTGCCACGGGTCGGCAAGGAAGTGCCGGGCGGAGTTCCGACCAAGCCCAGGGCGGCCAAGTCGGTGTTCCCATAAGTACGCACGCGTTGCATGGCCTCATTAATGGTGGGCGCGGGCGCCGCGGGATTATCGGCTGGATGCAGTAGGGCCTTTTGGTTTTCGCCCGAGATCCACCAAGCGAAAGCTCCCGTCCCATCGGGAAAGGCGTTCGGGGTCAGATAGATTCGGCCGGTCGCGACTGCCGTGGTGGCTGGACCCACCAAAGGTGAGATGTAGTTGAAGTGACCGAACGGCGGCCGGATAGCTGCAAAACGCCAAGTCCCGCTGGCGGACGAATCATAGGCGGGGGTGACCTTCGGCGGAGCGGTCGGCTTCGGGTTGACGGGCGGTGGCGTCGGCTTGTTGGGCGGCGGTACGGGGGGCGGTGGTGGCGCCGGTATCGTCCCAGGCACGCCTGGAACCACGGGCCTTGGAACAGTCACCACTGGTGGCGGCGTGGGCGGGGGCGGCGTCAACGACGCTACGTAATACCCAATCGAAGAAGACGTCAGCCAGGTCAGGAATCGACCAGAGCCAGGCACCCCAAAGTTGTCCGTGTAATTGGTGGCTTTGAAATTATAGTCCGGCCGATAAGGGCGACCCGCGTAACGCCCACCCGTATCGTGGTCACGACCCTGCCAACTTTGCCAAACACCCAGCACCGGATAAGTATACTGCCCGGCCGTGACGGCGGGGTCCTCAAAGAGCGACGAAGGTGCCGTGACCCGGGTGTCTGGGCCGACAAACTGTTGCAAGGCAGCCCCCGCGAGCCGCATCGAGGCCAAGGCATTCAGGCGGGCGCGCAGCACCGCATGCCGATTATAAGCGAGCTGTGACTCGACGCGAATGAAGCTAGCGAGAACGATCAGCGTGAGGACCAGGAAGGCGGCCACCATCAACGACAGCACCAGCGAAAAGCCGGGGCGTCGAGAGGACGTCTGAGAGGCGGGGCGGGCCACACACGTACTAAATACCCATTACGATAAAACGCAACCCCGCTCCACCCCCTCCACGGCCATTACTAAACGCTTTAAAAGCCTATTTTACTAAACCAACTACGTCTTCGGGCTCCGCCCAGGCATAGACGGTAGCCTTAGAACCTAGCCGCTGGCGGGGGTTGAGTTCCGCCACCTGCAAGACCAGTCCGCTCGGGGTAGTGAACCGATGGACCGCAAGATCGCCTTGGAATAGCGAGTCGGTGACCTTGCCGGCGAAGGCATTCTCGTCTGGCGCCATTGCATCCAGGTGCAGGCATTCAGGGCGGATACAGACGACGAGCGTTGTACCCACCGCTGGCGGCTGCGCCGGCTGTGAGAGTGCCCCGCGCACTTCACCTAGAGCAGTGCTCGCGATGAATTCGCCCGCGGCCGCATGCACGACCGTCCCTGGAAAAAGATTGGCCGAACCCAAGAAGGTTGCGGTCCAACTATCAACCGGCCGACGATACACGTCGATGGGCGCACCCGACTGGATGACCTTGCCCTGCCGCATCACGCCCAGCTGATCCGCCATCGCCAAAGCGTCCTTCTGATCATGAAGCACACAGATGACCGTTAAGCCCTGTGAGCGAACGAGCGCTCGCAGTCGATCCCGGAGTTCTATGCGTGCGGCGGCATCGAGATTACTCAAAGGCTCGTCGAGCAGGAGTAACTTCGGCTTCGCGGCTAAGGCCCGGGCCAAGGCGATGCGTTGCTGCTGGCCGCCGGAAAGTTCCTGTGGGCGACGCGTAGCCCAAGCCTCCGCCCCGACGGCCGTCAGCGCCTCGAGGGCATGAGTCCGGATTACTGACTCCGTTAAACCCAAGGCCTCCAGGCCGAATGCAACGTTCTCAAGGGCCGTGAGGTGCGGAAATAAAGCGTAGTTCTGGAAGACCATCGCCGTCGCCCGGTCACGCGGGTCGAGGGCCTTGAGGTCCTTGCCACCCAGGAGGACCCGGCCACCGTCTGACTCTGACTGACCAGCTAAGATTTTCAGTAATGTTGTCTTACCGCTCCCGGAAGGGCCCACGAGGCAGTAGAGCGTCCCGGCCTCAACGGAGAGGTCGACGCCACTCAGGACCTCGGCAGAACCGAGGCGCCGACGCAGGCCAGTGACACGGACGGAAAGCACGCCCCCATTAGTTGGAAGTCTCGGCTGGGCGCAAGCGCCAGCGGCAAGGGGGCTGGGCAAACCCAGACTTCCACCCCACACGCTTAGGATTGAGCCAAGAATTGTGCATAAAAACCCTCCTCGAGACGCTTGCCTCCGCTCCCTTTTGTGCCAAGTTAACACTTCCCATGGCTCACGACGACGAAGACGAGGACGAGAAGACCCCCGCAGCTCCCAAGGAAGCTTCGCCCAGCGCGATGCTCATCCAGAAGAAGTTCCTGGAACAGCGTAAGCTCTTCCTCTGGGGTGCCGTCGACGATGCCTCCGCCAAGGACATCGTGGAGAAGCTCCTCTACCTAGAGACCTCGGACCCAGGTAAGGATATCACTTTCTACATCAATACCCCGGGTGGCTCGATCACCGCAGGAATGGCCGTCTATGACACCATCCGCCTCATCAGCTCGCCCGTCACGGTCGTCGTGACCGGCATGGCCGCCTCGATGGGCTCAATCCTGCTCCAAGCCCCCAAGGGCAAAGGTAAGCGCCTCGTCTTCCCGCACGCCCGCGTGATGATTCACCAGCCCCTCATCATGGGCCGCATCCAAGCCCCGGCCGTGGACATCCACATCCAGGCCTTGGAAATGGAACGTCTCCGCTCCGAACTGAACGAAATCCTTGCGAAGGCCTCGAAGCAAAAGATCGAAAAAGTCACCAAGGACACTGACCGCGACTTCTACATGACCGCCGAGGAGGCCATCGAGTATGGCCTCGCCGACGAGATCGTGAAGAAGCTCTAAGCCGAACCAGCCGTGGGCATCGGTGACCGAGCCTACATGCGCGACAGCACGCCGGAACGCCGGCAGCTGACCGCGACGGCTTGGACGCTCGGGGTACTGCTGACGTTCGGCATCCTCGGCCTCATCGACTGGAGCACGCGCTTCAAAGGCTACAACTTCCTAGAACCACTGGAGTTAAACAATGCCGCCCCCCAAGCCTGGCAATGGCTGACCTATGCGTTGGTCCACGGTGGCGTTTGGCATTTCTTACTGAATGCCTTAGGCCTCTGGTGGCTCGGCAACCTCGTCGAAGAAAGCTACGGCCGCCGCGCTTACCTACAGACCCTCCTCGGCGGCGTCCTCCTCGGCGCCATCGTCTGGTGGCTCACGGGAATCGGCGGGCC
>CAITUF010000063.1 GCA_903895475.1 uncultured Opitutia bacterium
CATCCGAAGATTTCCGAAGTTCTGGCCCGCGCTGGCCATCACTCCGTCATCCTCATCGCTGACGGCAATTACCCGGTCTGGGGCAAGAAGGGACCGAACTCCGAGCTCGTCTCGCTCAACCTTTCGCCGGGCATCCCGACCGTCGCCCAAGTGTTGCGCGCGGTGCTCAGTGCCGTCCCCGTCGACGCCGTTAATACGATGGGTATTCCCGCCGACGACTCTTACGCCCAAAAGGGTGAGCCGCCCGTGTGGGCTGAGTTTCGCCAAGAAGTGAAGGCGGCTGGCCTTAAACTTGAACTACAGCCGATTCTAAAGTGGGACTTCTATAAGGCCGTCGAATCCGCCGACCATATCCTGACGATTCAGACGGGAGACCAGGCACTCTGGGGTAACGTGCTTCTCACTGTTGGTTGTCGCACCGCCTAATTTTCGCGACCATGAAAACTCGCCCCCTCGGTAAGACTGGAATCGACCTGCCCATCCTGAGCTTCGGAGCCTCCTCGCTCGGTCAGGAGTTTCGCAGCGTTGCGCTTGATGATGCCCTGAAGTCCGTGCAGGTCGCCCTCGACTGCGGCCTCAACTTCATCGACACCTCGCCCTTCTACGGGCGGGGTATTTCCGAGGTGCTCCTAGGCGTCGCTCTCCGTGGCGTCCCGCGCGACAGCTATAAGCTTTGCTCGAAGCTCGGCCGTTACGACCTGACGCACTTCGACTTCAGCGCTAAGCGCGTCGCCGAAAGTATCGACGTCTCGTTGCATCGCCTCGGCACCGACCACCTCGACATCATCCTTTGCCACGACATCGAGTTCGTCCCGATGCAGCAGATCGTCGACGAAACCATCCCAGCGCTCCGCAAGGCTAAGCAGGCTGGTAAGGTGAAGGCTATCGGCTTTAGCGGCTACCCGCAGAAGATTTTCAAGTTCATCTGCGAGCAGGCCGAAGTGGACTGCGTGCTGAGCTATAATCAGTACACCCTGCAGAACACTCGCTTCGCCGATGAGACCGTCCCTTACCTTAAGGCGAAGGGCATCGGCGTCATGAACGCCGGCCCATTTAGCGCGCGCTTACTCACTAATGCTCCGCTCCCCGCTTGGCTTAAGGAGCCCGAGAGCGTGAAGGCTGCCGCCCGGGCCGCGGCCGCGCATTGTGCCGCCAAGGGTATCGACATCGCAAAGGTAGCCTTACAGTTCTCACTGCAACACCCCGACATCGCCACGACCGTCTCGGGAAGTGCTAACCCGACGAATATCCGGAACTGGGCTAAGTGGGCCGCCGAGCCGATCGATCAGCAGCTCCTCGCTGAAGTCCAAGCGATCTTCGCTCCGGTCAAGAACCTCGGTCACCTGGAAGGCCTGAAGGAAAACAACTGAGCTGATGAAGGCCCTCCGACTCGACCAGCCGCAGCAATTTACCTGGATTGATATTCCGGAACCCCCCGCACCCGCGGCGGGCGAAGCGGTCGTCCGCGTCCATCGTATCGGGATCTGCGGCACGGATTACGGCGGTTACCTCGGCAAGATGCCGTTCTACTCTTACCCGCGCATCCCCGGCCACGAACTCGGGGTCGAAGTCATCGCCGTCGGCCAGGGCGTCACGAACGTTAAGCCTGGCGACCGTTGCTCGGTTGAGCCATATATTAACTGCCAGACCTGCTACAGCTGCCGCCGCGGCTTCACTAATTGCTGCGAGAATCACCAGACCCTCGGCGTGATGTGCGACGGCGGTATGGCCGAGAAGTTCCTGCTCCCCGCCCGCAAACTACACGTCTCGACCAAACTTTCCTACGACCAGCTCGCGCTCGTCGAGACGCTCGCGATCGGTTGCCACGCCGTGGATCGGGCCGCCCCCAAGGCAGGGGAAACCGTCCTGGTTATCGGGGCGGGCCCCATTGGCCTCTCTGCGGTAGAATTCGTTAAAGTCTCTGGCGCCAAATGCGTCGTCATGGATATGAATGCCGAGCGGCTGAAGTTCTGCACCGACGTCATGAAGGTGGACGGCGTCATTCAGGCCAAGGGCGACGGCTCGGAAGTCGCCGCGCTCGCGGCCCTGACGCATGGCCAGCTCGCCGATGTCGTTATCGACGCCACAGGTAGCAACAAGTCGATGGTTGCCTGTTTCGCCTATGCGGCCTTCGCCGCTCGCGTGGTTTACGTCGGCATCACGCAGCAGGAGCTCACCTTCCCGCACGCCCCGCACCTGCACCGGCGCGAGCTGACGATCATGGCGAGTCGCAACGCGCTCTCGAAGGATTTCGCCCGCATCATTAAGCTCATCGAAGATGGCGTCATCGATACGAAGCCATGGATTACGCACCACGCGAAGTTCGCTGACTTGATTGCGACCTTCCCGACGTGGCTGAAGCCGGAGTCGGGCGTCATCAAAGCCATCGTCGACGTCGTCTGACCGTATGCGCCTCGACGCCCACCAGCACTTCTGGTCGTACGACGCGGCGCAGTATCCGTGGATTCCGCCGGGCTCGCCGTTGCACCGTAGTTGGTTGCCGGACGCCTTGGCTGTGCTACAGAAGCCGCTCGGCTTCGACGGTTCCATTGCTGTGCAAGCCCGGCAAGTGGTCGAGGAGTCGGATTGGCTCCTGGGCCTAGCGGATCAGCACGAAACGGTAAAAGGCGTCGTCGGCTGGGTGAATCTACGTGCGGACCGTGTCGAGGCTGACCTCGAGCGCTTAGCCCAGCACCCTAAGTTCGTGGGCGTCCGGCACGTGGTGCAGGAAGAGCCGGACGACGACTTCATGCTCGGGCAGGATTTTCAGCGGGGGATTTCCAAGCTCGCCGCTTATGGCCTGACTTACGACATCCTCATTTATCCCAAGCAACTTGCGGCCGCGTTTCGTCTCGCAGAGAACTTCCCTGCTCAGCCCTTCGTCTTGGATCACATCGCTAAGCCCCTCATTAAGGCTGGCGCGCTCGAGCCTTGGGCGACGCAACTCCGCCGG
>CAITUF010000064.1 GCA_903895475.1 uncultured Opitutia bacterium
AGCTTCTTGAATTCTTCGGCGTAGTTGAAGCCCGGGTTGAGCGGATCGCTCTTCGAGGAGTTCTGGCGCAGGATGTTCAGGTTGAGCTGATTCGGCCACCAGTCGCCGTTGTTCATCGCGGCGGCGGCGGTATGGCGGTTCTGCGGGGCCAGGTGGCCCATCACGGGGCATTTGGAGATGTCGGACATGTGTGTGAGGTGAGGATTGGAGGGATGGAGTGTGGGAGGATGAAGGAGGTTTTAGCGGTTGGCGGTTAGCGGTTGGCGGTTTGATTCATGTGCTAGGGGGTTCTGAGGGGTACGAAAAACTAAGAACGAATAACGATGAACGATGAACGACGTCAGGAACGTTTCTTCTTTTGGCAGGCGGGGCAGGTGCCCCAGTAGATCACTTCGGCTTCGTCGATCTTGAAGCCATGGTGCGCATGGGCGGTGAGGCAGGGCGCTTCACCGATGGCGCAGCAGACATCCTCGGTCTTCCCGCAGGTCCGGCAGACGAGGTGGTGATGGTTGTCGCCGATACGGTCTTCGAAGCGGGCCGCGGAGTCCGCCGGTTGAATCCGACGGATGATGCCTTTGTCGGTGAGGACGTTCAGGACATTATAGACAGACTGACGGGAGATAGAGCCGAGTTCAGCGCGGACATCCACGGCGAGCTCATCGGCGGTAGCATGGGGATGGCGGGAGACGGCACGCAGGACGGAGACACGCTGGGCCGTGACCGGGAGGTCATGTTGGCGCAGGGTGTCTTCGGGGTCTCGCATCTGGTGAGAGCGAAGCCCAGATTTGGACTTTGTCAAAATCTCCCTCCCTTTATTTTTTAGCAGGCGTGGCCTTGGTGGCGGGCGGCGCGGTCCATTGCACGGGAAGTTTGGCTGCCGTCAGCAGGTCGCGGATTTGTGCGTAAGGTACCGCCTGGACGCTCGTACCCTGTTTGATGGCGATGCCGGCGGCCATCGCGGCGGCCTGTCCGAGTTGCATGAAGACCGGCTCCATGCGAATAGAGCCATGGGCTGCGTGGGTGGCGGAGAGGCAGACGGGCACCAATAGGTTGGTGCACTCTTCGGCCTTAGGCGTCAGGCTGCGGTAGGAAACGCCATAGGGTCGCGGGGGGACGTTCCAGATGACGCCGTCGCGTTCCAAGAAGCCGCGTTTCGTCACGAAGTAGCGGACGGCATGCGAGTCCAAGCCAAAGCTCGCCAGGGCGACCGGATCGTCGGCCTTGCGCTTACCCTTACAGTCCTGCTCGGTCATGACATAGGCCCCTTGGAGGCGCCGGGCCTCGCGAATATAAATCATGGGCGAGAAGCCACCGCGGGTCGGGAACTCGTCTTTACAAAGTCCATAGGCGGCGGCTTGGGTGCGGATCTCCACCGGGACGCGGGGGTGATTCGCCAGCGTCCACAGGTGGCCGCGAATATAGAGCTCGTGCGCTTGCTCGATTTTGCGGCGGGTCGCGTAGTCGGCTTCGGGGTAGGCCCAGTTGGCGCCGACATAATCGGTCCCGACCGCGTGCATGGAGTTCCAGTCGGTTTTGCCGTTGGGCAGCTTATGGAGGAGGGCGGGGAAGCGCACGTCACCCGCTTCCAGGTTGCGCAGCAGCATCTCGTGGTCGAGTTCGCGGTAGCCCACGGGCTTGGTGAAGGGCAAGCGGTTGGCCGGGTCCGTCGTGACGCAAAGACGGTAGTTATAGGCTTGGATACGGCGATCGCCCTCGCCCGTTACCGGATCCTCCGCGAAAACGAAAGGCAGCAGGCCGCTCGCTGGGTCACCGGCTTTGATGTAAGGATCAACATCCTTAATGAAGTGATCTTTATCCTTCTGCGTATAGTGTTTGCGGGGCTTATTATCGCCGCGTTGCGCTCCATTCAGGGTCTCGGTGAAAAGCGTGTTCGGCTCACGCCCGACCGCGTAAGAGACTCCCGCTGCGGCCATGAGGTCGCCCACGTAGCTCGCATCGATGAAGACCTTAGCGGCGAAGACTTTGCCGGAGAGTGTTCGGAAAGATTTTAGTTGGACCCCTTCTTTGCTCACGCCGCTGGGGCTGCGATCGAGCTGTTCGTTAAGGAAGACTTTTACGCCCACGTCCTTAACCATCCCATCCATCGCGGCCTGCGCCACATGGGGCTCGAAGTAATCGACGTAGGCCTTACCGTAGTGTTGGCCAATCCGACCGTAGAGTTCCCGGGCCACGCCGCCGACCGCATCGCGGTGGAAGATATCACTCGCGGACAACCCGCTACATGTCATCCCGCCGAGGAAATCGGTGGAGTTGACGAGGACCACATCTAAGCCCTGGCGTTTCGCTTGGATGGCGGCGGCGACGGCGGCAGCGGAATCCCCGTAGACCACGACGTCATGGGTGACAGGCGTCTGCGCACAGAGCATGCTCGTGCAAGCGGACCACGCCAACAGGAAGAGGGGTCTCATGAGGGGCGCACTTTCTATTGGAAAATTACGTTACACCCCAAGCCCTGAATCCTTCTCTCGCTCGCCTTCCCGCGATAGGGGGGAGGGGGCGGTTTTCCGGACAAAGTGTTCCAGAGCTCTAGCTACGGAGCTCTGGGGTCGGGTACGGAGAGTTGTTAATCCTAGTTCCGTTAGTCGCCCTCGCGACTTGTGGCGTCCTTTATAAGGGAGGCGTTACCTGAGTTGAAATTGACTAGGCGAACTATTCGCCGAACCCACGGGGGTGTCAAGGGTCGGCATGAAAATACCACAAATAATCACGGTTAGCCTCGTTTGGCGCCCGAAAGTGTCAGATTTCACGTCTAGCCCGACTGGCAATTACTTGGGCGATGCCAGCTATGCCTTGGTTTTTGGGTCGGAGATGATATCGGGAATACCGACTATCAAGCGCTTCGTAGGTCTCATTGAATAGCAACTATGTCTGGCATGCCGTTTTCACCTTTAGTGTAGATGATTACGCGTGCAGGGATGCCTTCAGCTGTAGAGATTGCGGCGATTTCCTTTGGAAGGTCTGGTTCGGAAATGTTTTTAATTCGGCCATTTCCGTCTGTGTCGAAGATTACTCGAATTTTGGAATTACCAAAGACGTCAATTAGAATACCCGAGTTGTCGAGATTGTCATTGGAGAATGAGCAAAACTCTTCAGCGTTTCGGTTGTACTTAGCGCGATCGCCCGTGGCGGCGCCCGAGAGCGGGGTACCCGTGGGGTTCTTACCGTAGAGGGCCTTCACAAACGGGATACCCGGGCCGGCCTCGAGTTTATGCAGGGAGTCCGCCGTGGTGGTATAAGCGGTCCCGATATTAGGGTAGAAGCCGTAGACCGACTTGTAGCGGGTCACGCCGGCACACCACTGCTGGAAGGTCGTCTGTCCAATCGACGTTAGTCTTTGGACTTTAATTCGGAGTTCCGCTTGCTCGACCACGCGCTTCATTTCTTTTGCCTCATTATCTCGCTTCGTGGCCTCGTTGTCGGTCGTGGCCCCTTTGGGGGTCTCGGGAGTTTTATTTTCCTCCTTTTTACATCCGGTGAAGAAGAGGGTGAAAACTAGCGCAAAAATTCTTGTAGAAATCATCTTAAAATAATGGCTACGGGTGCTTGGTGAGGTCAAGGCCTTTTAAAGCGCCTTGCCGTTGGCTATGGCTATGGTGCGGATATCGCCCAGGGTGCGTTCGTAGTCCTTCAAGGCGGCAATGTATTTGTCCTGCGCGAGTTGGACCTTCTCGTTGTAAGGCGCGACGGCCTTTTGGGTCTCGACGAGTTTGAGCTGCGCTTTTTCTTCGAGGTCTTCGTACCGGGCGAGGTTGAGCGTCTCATTGGTAATCGCGGTGTCCATCCGGAGGAGTTCCTGCAGGTCGACCTTATCGCTGGAACGGTAAGTATTCCGCAGCTGTTTGAGGCTGTCGAGGTTGGCCCGGCTTTTCTCAACCTTGGTGGTGTAGAGGTTGACCAAGGCCTGCGCTCGCGTGACGGCCCCTTCAATCGGTGCTCGCTCGGCGATCACCCGCTTTAACGCATCGTAGAGGGCCTTGGTCTGGACGTAGTTGGCGCTACCTAAGAGCCGGGCGACGGGGTCCTTAAATAAGTTATCCAACTCATAGCGACGGCTATCGATACGCAGGATGAAGCATTGCCCGACCGGTTGCGGGTAGACGATGGGCGGAGTCTGTGGGACCGTCAGCGGATCCTCGGCGTAGAGGATTCCTGCAGCGAGTAGCAGGAGGCAGGGGAGGGTCCTCATAGGAAGGGGGATATCGGGGGAACGAGCAGGGTCAACCATCCGTGCGTTTGACTTCGGGCCATAGCCGCTAAAGTTACCTCTATGACGAAAAGCCTCCTGCCCCTGTTGGTCTTTGCTTGGGTCCACGCCGAAGCCCCCCGGCCACGGCCGGGCTTTGAGGGTATCAACGTCCGTCTGACGGCGGCGACCGCGTCGAGCTCCAGTGAGGCACAGGACCGCTCGACTGGCCTGGAGGTCACGGGCAACTTTGCCTTAACCCAACTCGGTACTTGGCGCTATGATTGGGGCTTCCGCGCGGCGGAAGTTCGGCATGATTGGACTAATGCCCCCGTCGACTTCGCTGCGGTCCGCGGCTTTTCATTGAACCTGAGCGGTTACGCTGCGAACGAGGCTGGGCGGACCCGCTATGCCGTGCTTCAGCTCAATGCCGATGCCGCAACCGGTGCGTCCCTCGGCGATGCGTTGACGGTGCAGGCTCTTTATGGTGCCGACTGGCGTGTCTCCGAAACCTGGACGCTCGGTTATCTTTTTCTAGCGGAGTCCCGCGCCGTTCGTTCTCCGATGGTGTTGATCGTCCCGACCTTTCGCTGGCAGTTCGCACCCGAGTGGTCCCTCGGGACTGGTCGGAAGTCCCTGGTCCTCGAACGTCGCCTCGATAAGGAATGGCGTGCTTCGCTGACTTTGGCGTTCCAACAGGAGGAGGCCCGCTTAGCAGATCTCGGCGGGCTGGCGCAGGCCTATGAAAGTGAACGCGTCGCCGCCGTCTTCGGGCTACGGCGCACGGGGGTCGACCGCAGCGACGAGTTGACGATTGGTTGGGCTTTCCGCGCCCGGGCCCGTCGGGATCTCGGTGGCGTAGAATCGACGTACGACCTCGCTCCAGGGGCCTTATTCAGCTACGCTTCGCGCTGGCGCTTCTAAGCGTGCCCGCTCGGCGGCTGCGCACATGTTGCGTGATCGCCGCGGCGGCCTGACGTCGACAAAGTTTACCCGTCGGGTCTGCCAGCCAGATTTTCAGAAGCCCTGCGTAAAAGCAGAGCGTCTCTAGCGCGGCGACCTCGGGGTCTAGCCAGAGGGGGAGTAATTTGACCGTCTTCGCCTCTTGGTAGAGGTGCATGGCATCGGCCAGGAAGGCGGCACCCGCCCCCATTAAGTCGTCGCGCACCGCGGAGAATTCACCGACATACTCGCACTTCCAAAGCATCACTTCATACGACGCGCGCGCCTCGGCGTCGTCTTCGAGTCGGCGCAAGGCTTCGAGTAGACCGCGTTCGAGGCGATGTAACGCATCGCCTGGGCCCGTGCGTTCGAGTTTAAGTAAACGTCCCGTTTCGGCGCGCACCGCTAGGAAGAGGTCGGCCTTGTTCTTGAAATGCCAGTAGACCGCACCGCGCGTCACACCCGCCTCATGGGCGATCTCTTCCAAAGAGGTGTTGGTCACGCCGGCCCGGCTGAATACCTGTCGGCTGCAGGTGATGATGCGGTGACGAGTTTGTTCCGCTTCTGCTTTCGTCTTGCGAGCCATGGTGGTCTAGATACCTTTACATACATGTCTGTATGTAAAACTTTGCGTGTCGAGGTCCTTCTCTTGGCTGCCCTTGGATCCTTCGTCTCTGGTTGTAAGCCGGTGGTGCCCCCGCCGATGCCCCCCTTGCCGGTCAATACGCAGGTGATTGAAGTCCGTCCCTTTCCCCAGACGGTTGAGGTAACCGCCCAAATCGAGGGTACCCGCGAAGTCGAGGTCCGTGCCCGGGTGACTGGTATCCTGCTGGCCCAGTCTTACCAAGAGGGCGCTCTCGTGAAAGCCGGCGACCTACTCTTTAAGATCGATCCAGCGACCTATGAGGTCGCCTTGGCTTTGGCGAAAGCGCAGCTCTCCCAAGAGCAGGCCAAGTTCGAGCAGTTCGAGGCCGAGGCGACTCGCCAGAAAAAGCTTTTGAGCCAGCAGGCCACGAGCCCGAAGGAAGCCGCCGATGCCGAGGCCGTCGCCATGGCGGCGCGCTTTGCCCGGGATGTCGCTGCCGCCAAAGTGCGTGGCGCGGAGTTGGACCTTTCCTATTGTGAAGTCCGTGCGCCCATTGCGGGTTACACGGGCCGCCTCGCCCGTTCCGAAGGCTCGCTCGTCAGCCCAGGGGCTGATGGCCTTTTGACCACGGTGGTGCAGCGCGAGCAGGTGTGGGCACGCTGCGGTGTTTCGGAGCAAGACTTCGCACGTCTCTTTCAAGGCGACGCCGCCCAGGCGACCCGCGCTAAGGTCGAAGTCCTTGATCGTGTCGGTCAGCCACTGCCGCTCCTCGGTAAGGTCAACTTCGTCTCCGCGCAGGTGGAAGCCCGCCTAGGTACGATTCAGATGCGGGCCGAGTTCCCGAACGCAGGGAACCAACTGCTCCCCGGACAATTCGTCCGACTCCGGCTCGAGGGTAAGCCCCTCGATGGCGCCGTCACGGTGCCGACCTCCGCGCTCCTGCAGTCGGCGCAGGGTCGCTTTGTTTACATCCTCGGCGAGGGCAATGTGGCTACGATGCGCCCCGTCCAGATCGAAGTCATCATCGGTCCCTTGGCGGTTGTCTCTGGCGGCTTAAAGTCTGGTGACCACGTCATCCTTGATAACCTCGTAAAGATTCGCCCCGGCGCTCCGCTGGCCCCGCGCGCTCCCGCCGCTAAGTAACGCTGATGTCCTGGGAATTCTTTATTCGTCGGCCCATCTTCGGGACCGTCCTCTCGTTAATCGTCGTGATGGCGGGCCTGTTGACCTTCCGTTTGCTACCCGTTGCGCAGTATCCGCAAATCGCCCCGCCGACCGCGACCATCGCCATTTCCTATCCTGGCGCCTCGGCGGAGACGTTGATGCGTACGGTCGCAGCGCCAATCGAAGATGAGATCAATGGCACCGATAACCTGCTCTACTTCTCGTCCAACTCCTCCTCGAACGGACTACTGACGATTACCGTCACCTTCGAGCCGGGCACGGATCCGGACCTTGCGGTCATCAACTTGACGAACCGCGTTAAGATCGCCGAACCCCGTCTGCCCGAGGAAGCTCGCCGCCTGGGGGTGGTCGTGAAGAAGCGCACCAACGACATCCTGATGTCGATTTCGATTATCTCGAAGGACGGCAGTCGTGATTCCGTTTTCCTGAGCAATTACGCCTCGGTTAATATCGTCGAAGAAATCAAGCGGGTCCCTGGCGTCAGCGATGCGGGTATCTTTGGGGCCCGTGATTACTCGATGCGCGTCTGGCTGCGACCAGACAAGATGGCCCAACTGGGTGTGACCCCCGGCGACGTCGCCCGCGCGATTCGGGTTTCGAATAACCAATACGCCGCAGGTCGCCTCGGCCAGGAACCTTCCACGGACGGTCAGGCCATCGTCATCCCTATTATCACCGCGAGCCGTCTCGCCACCCCAGAACAGTTCGGCAATATCGTGCTCCGTGCCGACGGGGCGAAGGGCGTGCTCCGCCTGCGTGATGTCGCTACGGTTGAGTTAGGTGCGCAGAGCTACGAACAGCGTGCCAGTCTCGATAATCAGACAGCGGTTGGCACCCGCGTCTTCCTCGCTCCCGGGGCTAACGCCCTCGACGTCGCGGCTGCGGTAAAAGCCCGCGTAGCGGAACTCTCGAAGCGTTTCCCGGCTGGCATTGACTACGATATCCCCTTTGACACGACGCTCTTCGTGGCGGCCTCCATTCGTGAGGTCGTGCAGACGCTCTTTGAGGCGGGGCTCCTGGTCATTTTAGTCGTTTTCCTTTTCTTGGGCAGCTGGCGCGCGACGCTGATTCCAATCATCGCTGTCCCGGTATCGCTGATTGGTACCTTCGCGGGCCTTTGGGTCTTTGGATTCGGTATCAACACCTTAACCCTCTTTGCGATGGTCATCGCCATTGGTATCGTCGTCGACGACGCCATCGTCGTGCTCGAGAACGTGGAGCGCCTCATGGAAGAGAAGGGCCTTAGCCCGTTCGAGGCCGCCTTGGCTTCGGTGCACGAAGTTTCGGGTGCCATCGTCGCCATCGTCCTTGTCCTCGTGTCCGTCTTCCTGCCCGTAGCCTTCCTCGGTGGTATCGCCGGGACGCTCTACCGCCAGTTCGCCGTGACCGTGTCGATTGCCGTGATCATTTCAGGCTTCGTGGCCTTGACGCTCACGCCGGCACTTTGCGCGGTGATTTTGAAGCCGCGTAAGCAGGCGCCGACCACAGGTTTCTTGGCTTGGTTCGACCGTGGGTTTCAGTCCTTGGCCGCTTGGCATGGTCGCACCGTCCGCTGGCTCTTGGACCACCCCTGGACCGCGGGGCTGTTCTTCGTGGGCGTCCTCGGCGCCAATGCCGTGCTCCTCTGGGAACGTCCGCGCGGCTTCTTGCCGGCCGAGGACCAAGGGTACGTACTCGCTTCGGTGAGCTTACCCGATGGCGCCAGCGTCACGCGGACCCGTGACTACATGACGAAAATCGTGCCGTCGTTGCTCCAGACGCCCGCGGAGAAACCGGCCGTTTTTCATGCTTTTGCTATCAGCGGTTTCGACCTGATCGGCGGCGGCGAAAAGACCAATGCCGGAACCATCTTCTTGCCGTTGAAGGACTGGTCGAAGCGTGACTTGGGAGCCGAACAGCTCACCGGCGTGCTCATGGCTTCGACGGCCCACGCTACCGAAGGTATGTGCTTCATCGTCAACCCTCCGCCGATTCGCGGCATTGGGAGCGCGGGTGGCTTTGAATTCTACCTACAGGCACGTGAGGACGATAATCCCGTGCGCTTGGGCAAGGTGACGGACGAACTGATTGCGGCCCTCGCCAAAGAGACCAAGGACGGGAAGCCGCTCATCGTGGGGTTGCGCTCCTTCCTGCGAACGACGGTGCCGCAGTATGCGGCGGAAGTGGACGAGGTGCGGGCCATGACCTTGGGCGTGCCGCTGCCGGAGATCTACGAAGCCCTTCAGGCGACCATCGGGGCCGCTTATGTCAATGACTTCAACCGTTCCGGTCGCACCTATCGCGTGCTCATGCAGGCGGAGCCTTCGGAGCGGATGGATCCCTCCGACGTTGGTCGCATCCATGTGCGGTCCGCCGATGGTCGGATGATCCCGCTGTCGTCGCTGGTTCGGATTAAGCCTTCTTCCGGCCCGGAACAGGTTGAGCGTTACAACGGCTTCGTCGCCGCCCGTGTCATGGGCAGCGGCGCCGCTGGCCTCAGTTCCAGTGAAGCCCTCCGCGTCGTCGAGGAAATCGCTGAACGCACCTTACCTGAGGGCTATCAACTCGATTGGACGGCGCAGGCACTCCAGGAGAAACGCTCCGCCTCCTCCGCTTTGCCGGCCTTCTTGATGGCCCTCACGATGGTCTTCTTAATTCTGGCGGCGCTCTACGAGAAGTGGTCGCTGCCGATTGGCGTCATCTTGACGGTGCCGTTTGCGTTACTCGGTGCACTGATTGCTATCTGGGTGCGTGGTACCCCGAACGACCTCTACTTCCAGATTGGTCTCGTGACGCTCATCGGCCTCGCGGCCAAGAATGCCATCCTGATCGTCGAGTTCGCCGTTAAGGCACGCGATGCGGGTAAGTCCGCAGCCGAAGCGGCCGTGGAGGCTGCCCGCGTACGTTTTCGTCCACTGGTCATGACCTCGATGGCCTTTGTTCTCGGTGTCATTCCGCTCGTGCTTGCCTCCGGCGCCGGCGCGGGGGCACGTCGTTCGATGGGGACGGGCGTCTTCGGCGGGATGCTTTTAGATACCTTCGTGGCTACGCTCTTCATCCCTCTCTTCTTCAAAATTCTCACTGGCGATCGCAAGGAACCCCGCGCATGAAAACCTCCGTCGCTTTGCTCCTTCCTTTCAGTTTCCTGCTTTCCGCCTGTACGCTGGGCCCTGATTACGTTCGACCGGAGACCCCGACGGCTGCCGCCTTTCCCGAGGCGACGCCCGGCGGTGAAGCGGTGGGCGAACGCTGGTGGCAGGGCTTTGGTGATACCCAGCTGAACGCTTTCGTTGAACAAGCTTTAGCCGCGAACGTCGACATTCGCGTCGCCGCGGGTCGGATGGAGGAAGCCGCCGCTGGCTTGGCGGATGTTTCGGGCGCGCAGTTACCGCAGATTGATGCTTCGGCGGGCGCTGCGAAGAGTAAGGTCAGCGATAACGGTTACACGCCGATCAGTGCAACGAATGGCCGCAGTCGGACTGTCTATCGCGCGGGCCTCGCAACCTCGTTCGAACTCGATTTCTGGGGCAAACTCCGTCGCGCCACCGAAGCCGCCCGAGCTCAACTTCTCGCAACTTCCGAAGCCCGGGCTCAGGTTGAGCTCGCGGTCGCCGCCTCTGTGGTGCGGACTTACGCCTTGGCGCAGTCCGCCGCCGTGCAGCAACGCTCGGCCGAGGAACTCGTCGCAATCCGCACCGAAGAGCGCCGTATCGTCGGCTTCCGCTTTGAGGTCGGTTCGGCCAATGCCTCCGACCGTGCTCAGGCCGAAGTGAACCTATCCGCGGCTGTTGCGACGCTTTCCGATGCCCGCCGTGCGCGCGCTTCCGCCGAGCATCTCCTGGGCTTCCTCGTGGGCCGTCCGGACCTGGTGTTGCCGGCTCAAGCCGCAGCCACGCTATCCTTGCCGCCGCCACCGGCGGCAGGTTTGCCTTCGGACCTTCTGCGCCGTCGGCCTGACGTCCTTGCCGCTGAGCAGTCACTCATCGCTGCCAACGCACGCATCGGTTTCGTCAAGGCCGCCTATTTCCCGACTTTCGCCCTGACGGGGGCGTTAGGGAATGAGGGTCGGGACTTCTCTCAGCTCTTCACGGCTTCTAGTGCGACGACTAATCTCGGAGTGGACATGCGCGTACCTCTTTTCGATTTCGGTCGGACGACCGCACGGGTTGAGGGCACGGTAGCGGTCCAGCACCAAGCCGTAGCGAATTATGAAAAAGCGGTGCTGAATGCCTTCCGCGAAGTACGCGATGCCTTGAGCGACGTCAGGGAGACCATCGAGTCTGCCCGTTCGGCTGAACTGCGCGAGGCATCCGCCCAGGAGGCCTTCCGCGTGGCCGAGGCCCGTCAGGCCGCTGGCCAGTTACCCCTGGTCGATCACCTGTTGGCCCGTCGCCTCTTAGCGGAATCCAGGGTTGCCGTTGCCCGTGTGCGGTCCGATCGCATCGGTGCGCAGGTTGACCTCATCAAGGCGCTCGGTGGTGCCCGGGTGGAGACCGCCGCCAAGTAGTTGCTGGTTCAGCGCGCGAACTCAATTTCACCCATCAGGTTACCTGCCAACTTTCCGTCCTTGGATTGCCAGAACGGGGCATCGCGGTTGGCGAAGCGCACCTTATTGCGGGCGTCTTGTTTTAACTTGGAGTGCTCGATCTCGGGGAACATCACACAAATCTGGTACTTACCGGGTTGGATGTCCTTTGGGGCGGTTGCTTTGATGGTAATTTCGTAGCCCGCTTCTTTGTTCTGTAAGACCACGTATGGCGGTATCCGGCGGATATCGAAGGCCTCACCCTCGCCAGGCGAGAGCGTGTACTTGGTCGGGCTATCCACGTAGGCTAAGTCGAGGCCACGCGGCGTTGGGCAGGCCGAGAAACCGCGGTTTGCGATACGAATCTTAATATCAAACTTTGCCCCGAGCTTCACCTTGTTCTGCCAGGAAGCGCTCAGCAGTTCGTAGCGGTAGCCCACATGGTCGCGAAGGTAGTCGAAGGCCGAGCGGCTGACCGCATTACCCTTCGTGTCGGTGAAATAGCCCTCGGAGATGGGCAGGTTTAGCTGGGTGACCTCGGCCTGTGTTTTCATCTGTTTTTTCCAGCCATCCACGAGACCCGGGGTCTTGGCGGGGTCGGCTTCGGACCAACCATGGGCGAGGCCGAGGGCGAAGGCCCGTTCATTTGAAGCCACTTGTGCGACGAGCCAGCCATCTCCCGCTGTCGGTTGCGTCGCCGTTTTGGCGGTAATCTCGGCGTCGTAGGGCACGAAGAGATTTTCCATGCAGAACTTCTGCCAGTCCTCGTTGGTGCCGCCGAGTGGCTTATCGAAGCTCCCATCGTGCGTTAGGTCGAAGAGGAAGCGCGTGTTATGGGTGCCGAGGCGGGCGGTCGGATTGCCTTTCTCGAACGCATTCCCTTGGTTGATACGTAAAGGCCAGTCGAGCTGTTTGCAGAGTCCCTGGCGCATGTCTGGCGACTGGATCAGCAAGGCACGGTCATTGGGTAGACTGGCGAAGGCCTCTTTGAGAATCGCGCCATGGGCTTCGGGCGTCTCAGGAATCTTCGTCGCGTTCGCGCCTTCTCCACGGCGGCCGATGGAGCCGAGTTGGACGGCGATCAGGACGTCGGCGTTAGCGGCGAGAATCTTCTTCAGTTGAGCCCAGTGGCCTTTAACCATGGCGAGGTCGGGCCCGCTCGACTTGCTGTCGTCGAGCTCATAGGCGAAGCGCAGCTCCAGTTTACAGCCTGCGCGACGGAAGGTATCTAAGGACTTCTCGAGCCGCTGAAAAAGGATTTGGTCGAGTACCCGGTTGTGGTATTCATCGAGCCAGCAGATCCCGAGGTGCGTGGTGACGCCCTTCAATTCCCATGCCTTGAGGGCCTCAAATAGCTGGCGATCCGTCCAGCCAACCCGGGCCACGTCGACGCCCAGGAAGGGGACGGGCTTCTCGTCTTTGGCGGCGGGGGCAGCGCGGCGCACCACGCGGCCGTCGGCCCGCTGCACGAGTAATTGGCCGTCGCCGAGGCCGATCGGGCATTCCAGTCGAAAGCCGCGTTCCGGGTTACGGAGTCCATTGAGGGCGGTGGGGTCATCGGCGCGGAGCCCGTGAAACTCCTTATAGACAAGCTTAGGCGCCTCGTCCTTAGCGAGGACTGCGAGGCTACTGAGCAGCAGGAGGGGCCAGTGCTTAATCATGGCGGTATATTTTGATGGGACAGAGCGGAGGCAATCCCGTTTCGGCTAGTTCTGGCCGAACAGCCTCGCCAGGCGGACGGAGACGGGCTCAATGAGCTATATGTTGATGTCGGCCCCATGGACGCAGACGCTCTCCGCTACCGCGGCGGCGGATCCCTTTTTACCGGCGGCGACGGCCTTGTTTTTCTGTGCGGTTGTCCATGCCTTTTGTGCGCCCATCTTTGCCCGGGCCGCCCACCGTCGGGAATCCCAGCGAGCCGATTTTAAGTCCGCAGCCCTCCATCTACTCGGAGAGGTCGAGGCCGTTTTCGGACTCTGGTCCCTTGTGTTATTCCTGCTCGCTGTCTGTTGGCCAGGGAAGGGGTGGGCCTTCGCCGTCGCCTATCTGGAGTCGGGTGACTACGCCGCTGCCGTCGCGGGCCGCGCATTCACGGGACCATTTAAGTTCATAGAGCCACTATTCGTCTTCATTGTTATGGCCATGGCCTCGACGCGGCCGATTGTCGAAGCGGCGCGGCGGGTATTGAATGCCGTCGCGGGTTGGTTCGGTGGCGGTCCGGCGGCACGGTGGATGGTGGTGCTGACCTTGGCTCCTTTAGCGGGCTCCCTGATTACCGAGCCGGCTGCGATGACCATTGCCGCGTATCTCCTCGCGGCTCAGTTTTATTGCCTGAAACCCTCTTCGAGCCTGAAGTATGCCACACTGGCCTTACTCTTTGTTAATGTATCCGTCGGCGGTGCCTTGACGCATTTTGCGGCGCCTCCGGTGGTGATGGTTGCGACGCGTTGGGGCTGGGGGACGGCGGAGGTCTTTCAGCAGTTTGGCTGGGCGGCTATGACGGCAATTCTGCTGTCGAACGTGGCCTATTTTCTTTGGTTCCGCCGGGAATTACTAGCCATGCGTCCGCCGGTCTCCTCCACGGATGCGCCCGCTGAGCCGACGGTGCCGCTCTGGGTAACCGCTGTGCACATCGCGCTGATCGCTTGGACGGTCGTAATGTTGTCGGGCCACCACACCCTCCTCATGGTCGGAGGCTTTCTGTTATTCTTAGCGTTCGGCGTGGCCACGCCGCGTTGGCAGTCGCCGCTCCGGCTCAGGGCACCCTTGATGGTAGGATTCTTTTTGGCCGGCTTAGTCGTCCTCGGGGGCCTCCAAGGGTGGTGGATTGGCCCGGTCATCATGCAAATGGGGGACACGTCTTTATTGTGGGCTTCCGTTGGCCTAACCGCCTTCAATGACAACGCAGCGATTACTTACCTCGCCGCACAGGTCCCGGCCTTAGCTGAGCCATCAGCCGCGGCCTTGAGGCATGCCGTTTTGGCGGGTGCCTTGGCGGGGGGTGGCCTGACGGTCATCGCCAATGCCCCTAACCCTGCAGGGCAGGCCATTTTAAGCGAATATTTTGAGGGTGGGGTCTCCGCGGGCCGCCTTTTTCTTTGGGCCTTGCTGCCCACGGCTGTGGCCATCGCTTGTTTCTTCTTCATTAAGTAACCCCACCATCCGAGGGGGAAGGGGTGGGGCTCGGGGTTGCTCCACCTCCTTTTTGACTGTTCAAGCGATTGGGGCGGGGCTACATTCTACTCCCCTAAGTTTAGCCCCCTTTACCCTATGCGTTCCCGTACCCGTTCAGGTTTCACGCTCATTGAGCTGCTTACCGTCATTGCCATCATCGGTATCTTGGCCGCCGTCCTCTTTCCGGCCATCGGTGCGGTCCGCAAAAAGGCTAAGATTTCGACTGGAACGACGACCTTCCAGCAGTGGTGCGCCGGTGTGTCCCGTTATAAGTCCGTGTATGGCTTCTACCCGAACATCGGGGCTTCATATACCACGACGGCCGACGCCCTGCATAAGCTCGAAACTGGCCCTGGTATCCCCTTTGTGAAGTCCCTCTACGGCAAGAACCCGACGGGTTCACCGCTTTCTGGTGCCGCCACGGGAGAGCGTGCTAAGTACAACCGTAACGCCGAAGAGTTCTGTGCCTTCGGTAAGGACGACTACGAGCTCTTTGACGCGAACGCCAACACGACCGGCAAGCTCATCGATAAATTCGGCAACACCAATATCCGCATCGTCTTTGACACCGATGGTAATGGCACGATCAAGGGCATCGCCACTCCGCTCCCTGACGACCTTGACGCGACCAAGAATGCTAATGGCATCAATAGCACGACCGGTATTCCGGCGCGTGTGATTATCTTTACCACCACCAAGGACGTCGGCTCGACTAACGGCCAGTTGGGTGCGGACGACGTCGCCGACATTATCGCTATCCAGTGAGTCCTCGCGCCCGTCTCTCCCGCGCCCGTCGCGGCTTTACTCTGATTGAGCTATTGGTGGTTATCACCATCATCCTGCTCATTTCGGGGTTGTTTCTCAATATGTCCGCTGGCGATGGCGGTGGCCTGATGGGCGGCCAGCGCATGGTCGGCTCCTCGATTCGATCCGTCCGCGCGATGGCTTTGATGAACCGCGGAGCCCAAGGCACGGGCGTGAGCTATAATGCTCGTTACCGACTACTAATCCTGAACGACCCGTCGGATCCCGTGAACCACCTGCACAAGTACATGATTGTCGTGGGTAGTGTGGATACCAGCACGATGGCGGCGGGTGTCGATCCGACGACCGTTACGAGCACTTCCGATAGCCGCTACAAGTGGTATTCTCCGGATGCCCCGACTTTGCTACCAAGTGGCGTCTACTTTGTTCCGCCTGCCAGCGACACCACCACCGTGGTCAATAAGCCCCCGGGCTTCACGGGCACCTGGGTCGGCCGCGCGAGCATCATCGGCCAGATCGCAGACAATGCCACGGCCAACTCGAACGATAACCCTGGCAGCCCGCCTTGGATGATGTTCGCGTCGCAGGGTGTCGTCGCTCCTACCAACTTGGCTGCAATGTCCGGCCTCGACGCCAAGAAGTGGTACTATGTTGAACTACAGACAGGCGGCACCTCTAATCACCTCGGCCGCGTCATTCTCGTGCTCGCTAACGGCGTGCTGCGACTGGACCCGGCCTCCAATAAGGTCCAACTCGACCTAATCAGCGAAAACCAGTTGGCGGCCTTGTCGCTCCGACCCAGCGGCGACGTGGCGATGACCACCGATCCAGATGAACTGGACAAAAATCTCCTGAAGTAATGAACACCGTCCTTTCTCCTTCCCGTCGTCGCTCGGGCTTCTCGCTGATCGAGGTCACCCTCGCTATCGGCATCCTTGGCATGGCGATCTTATCGCTGGTTGGCATCCTTGGTTCGACCTTCCAGCAGGTCGACGAAATCATGCAGACCAATCGCGCCTTGTCGGGGGTGACTCGCCTGATTGGGGCGCTCGATAACCCTCGCTCCATTGTCTACCTTGACGCCAGCGCGGACAGCAATCCTGCGAACACGAAGTATATTCACCAAGGCCTCCAGTCGAAACTCGATCCGTTTGTCGCCATTCCAGCGTCGAACTTTGAAATCGCCTACCGCTTACTTGGTCCGGCCAACACGACGAACAACGCCGTCTGGCTCTACGTCTATGACCGCAAGATGGTGATTGCGGTGGCCGATGCGCAGGCTGGTGCGGCGGTGACCTACAACCTCTATTCCAACCCCTCGGCGATGGAAGTCGCTTCCTGTGCCGGCAATGCCGATAACTTTAGCCCAATTGCGGCCAACACGCGGAATGTCGTTGGTACCCCGATGCGGGTACGCCTCACGCTCTCGAAGTTACTCGTCGGTCAGCGCTACCAGATTGATACCGTCACGGGTGAGCCGAGCGTGGCCAAGTGGACCCCAGGCACCGCGTTGCCGGTGGATCCTAATCTCTACGCCTTGGCCTACCTTCCGGTCGTCGCCGAATTCTTCCCGCACGATTACGTGGACTCCGCGATTTTTAAGGCTCGTGAAGACACGCCCCTCCTTGTGCAGAACATCATCATCAGCCGATGAAAACCTCCCTCCTCCGTACCGCCCGCCGCGGCTTTACCTTGATCGAAGTCATGGTCGCGACGGCGATCATGATGGTGATCGTTCTCGCCGTGGTGACCATTGCCGCGGACACCTTTAAGGCGTACGACCGCGCGGTCGCCGACCTCACGACGCAGTCCGAGGCCCGTGGCGCCCTCGATGCGATGGAGAACGATTTTCAGACGGCGGTTATCCGGCCTGACGGTCGTTGCTGGATGGAAGTTATCCTGCCTGGTGCGACGGCTCCGGCTGGCGTACCCAAGGCGGTCGGTAACCTGCAGCCGGTTGACCATCCGATTGTCATGCTCTTTTCGGCACCGCCGGACCGCCCACGCTGGTCCCCAGTGGCCACCACGCCCCGGACGGCCTTTAAGGGCGATGTCTGTGCGGTTGCCTATCGTATCGGCCAGCGTTCGCCTTTCGACGCCCCAGGTGACCCCATCCAGCAGGTGTATGGCGTCTACCGAACGATTATCGACCCCGAGGCGACCTTCCGTGATGCCTTGCCGATTATCTTTTCTTCGACTCCGACGGTCCCCACGTCCCCTTGGAATTACTGGAACGCTCCGCGGCTAGTGCCGAATTACTCCGTCTCCGCCGCCTCGGGTGGCTTCCAGACCCGCAACTTGATTGACCAGAGCTTGGTGCAGACGGGTGGGGCGACTTCTAATTATTGCTGGACGCTAGATGACCAGAATTTCATCGCTTCGAATGTCGTCTCCATGCACCTGACCTTCTGGTGTAAGTCTTCCTTGCCGGCCTCCTCCACGGTGACTGGCGCCTTGGTCGATCCGCTGAAGCGTCCGGCTGAATTACTCCGCCCGGTGGTCGTAGGTTCGGCCGATACCTTTAAGTTCGGCCCGGCGGCTTACGGCGGCTACATCGGTGAATACGTCACCAATACGACGTCTTCGACCACGAACGCGGCCCCGTTGCGCTTTGCTCCTTCCAGCGGTTCCCCCGTGCCAGTGACGGCCGCCGGCACACCTCACCCTTACGACACCTATGGCGCCCGCCTCCGTATCTTCGCGGACCGGATGTATCCTGATTCGCTTGGGCCGAACAACGCCGCGACCGCTACGTCTTTGCCGTACATGCCTTACTCCGTGAAGGCCGTGGAGGTTTCGCTTACGATCCTGACACCCGAGGGCTCTAAGGAGCTCCGCTCCCTACAGAAACTTACCGCCTCCCAGTCGGCTACGGGTATCGCACTTCCTTCGGTTAATGATTACAAGCGCATCGTGAATCAGTACGGTCGCAACTACACCCGTTACATCAAGTTGATGGCGAACGGCGGCTAAGCGCCATCGGGTTTAAACAAAAAGGGCGTCCTTGCGGGACGCCCTTTTTGTTTGGTGGTTCTGGCCGCTTACTCGGCGTACACGCCCATCTTGCGGAACTTGGCGTAGCGGTCGGCGACCAACTTGTCGGGTTTAGCCTTCGATAGTTCCTTGAGGGCTTCGCGCAGCATCTTGCGGATGTTGGAGCCAGTAGCGGCTGGGTCTTCCTGGGCACCGCCGAGGGGTTCCTTCACAACGCCGTCCACAACGCCGAGCTTGAGAAGATTCGGGGCGTCGAGGCACAGGGCTTCGGCGGCCTTGGGAGCGTGGGCGCGATCCTTGAAGAGGATCGCGGCGCAGCCTTCGGGAGAGATGACGGAGTAGTAGGCGTTTTCGAGGATGTAGACGCGGTTCGAGACGGCGATGCCGAGGGCACCACCGGAACCACCTTCTCCGATAACGAAGGTGATAATGGGCACCCCGAACTGACTCATCTCGCGGAGGTTGACCGCGATGGCTTCAGCCACGTGGCGTTCTTCTGAGCCGATGCCAGGGAAGGCGCCTGGGGTGTCGACGAGGGTGATGATGGGCAACTTGAAGGTGTGCGCCATTTTCATTAGGCGAAGGGCCTTGCGGTAACCTTCCGGGTTGGGACAACCGAAGTTACGACGAAGGTTCTCCTTAGTATCGCGGCCTTTCTGTTGGCCGATGACCATGACGGGCTGTCCTTCAAAGAAGGCTGTTCCGCCGACGGTGGACTCGTCGTCCATGTAGAGACGGTCGCCATGGAGCTCCTGAAAGTCGTCAAAGATCATCCCGATATAGTCCAGGGAGTAGGGGCGACGGGGGTGGCGCGCCAGTTGGACGCGCTGCCAGGGGGTCAGGTTGCCGTAGACCTCGCGTCGGGTCTGGGCCAGCTTGGCCTCCATGGAGACGGCTTCCTTGGTGACGTCCATGCCGGCGGACTCGGAAGAGGCGCGCAGGGCGGCAATCTTATCCTCTAGTTCGCGGATGGGCTTCTCAAACTCGAGCGTGAAGCGGGGCTTCGTGACAGACATGGGGGACTAAATAGGGGATTTTTAGGCTGTAGGGCAACGGGAATAGGGGACCGGGGGGTTCGGCCAAGGGCGCAAAAGGGCGTTTTTCACTCTTTTCCCCGAACCAAGCGTCGGTCAGGCTGTCAGAACCCTCACCCCAACCATGCGTAACTTGTTTCTTCTGACTTTAGCCGCCGCCAGCCTTTCGGCTGAAGGTTACCTCGACACCCCCCTTATCCCCGGCACCCAGTGGCACGTCCATGACTCGACCCGTCCCCAGCCCCCGCGCGCGGACAAGGAGAAGCTGAAGTGCACGACGACTACCGCCCCCGCCGGAGCCGTGGTGCTTTTTGACGGCAAGGATGCCGCCGCCGAGTGGGAAGCCGACAATGGCGCCAAGGGCGTGACGTGGGAAGTGAAGGAAGGTTCGATGGTTGCCCGTAAGAATGGTATCCACACGAAGAAGTCTTTTGGCGACATTACCTTTCACACCGAATGGCGCTCCGCCGAAGGCTACGATAAAAATGAGAAGAAGAAGGGCCAGGGCAATTCCAACAGCGGCATCTTCTTCATGCGTACCTACGAACTGCAGGTGCTCGATTGCGCCAAGACCGAAACCTACGCCGACGGCATGACGGCTGCAATCTATGGTCAACAGCCACCGCTCTTTAATGCCTGTAATCCCTCGCGCGAATGGAACAGCTACGACATCGAATGGACCGCTCCACGCTTCGATCAAGACGGCAAGGTGGTCTCGAAAGCCCGCATCACGGTTGTGATGAACGGCGTCAAGGTGCAGGACAATATCGAGTATATCGGCCCGAGCAGCCACAAGAAGAACCCCCCTTACGCGAAGCACGCGGACAAGCTGCCCATCGGCCTGCAGTTCCACGGCGACCCCGTCGAGTTCCGTAATATGTGGGTGCTCGAAAAGAAGTAAGCTGCCCGCACAGTTCCGCATAACGCCCCGGCTCGGCCGGGGCGTTTGTTTGAGGGCGCCGGCCAAGTGGCCAGTAATATGGGTCGATTCGACTTACCCGTTTGCAAGGGGGGCGGATGTTGGTACGGTCTGGGCTTCTACGAATGTATCCCGCTGATCGACGCGATAACTGGCATGCCGGACAGGGCCGATGGTCCGACGTGCCTGCGTCGGATTGGAACGATTGGCACTGGCAGTTGCGTAACCGCATCACGACTTTAGCCCAGTTGGAGACGCTCCTCGAGTTGTCTCCACAGGAACGGGCAGGCTGCCTCTTTGCCGCCCATAAGCTCGCCTTGGCGATCACGCCGCACTTCTTTAACCTGATCGACCCGCAGGATCCCAATTGCCCAGTCCGCCGTCAGGTCATCCCGCATATCGACGAGTCAGTCGTCGCTCCCGGTGAGTCGTCGGATCCGGTCGGTGAAGAGGGGACTATGCCGGTCCCAGGCATTGTGCATCGCTACCCGGATCGCGTGCTGTTTTTGGTGACCGACCGTTGCGCTTCGTATTGCCGCTACTGTACGCGTAGCCGCTTGGTCTCTAACGCTCAGTCCTACGATTTTCATCCCGAGCTTGAGCAGGGGCTGCAGTATATCGCCGCCCATCCGGAAGTGCGTGACGTTCTGATTTCCGGCGGCGATCCGCTGTTGCTGTCCGATGCTAAAATCGACGCGCTACTCGGCCGCCTGCGGGCTATTCCGCACGTCGAGTTCATCCGCATGGGTTCGCGTATCCCCGTCTTCCTGCCGCAACGCATCACGCCCGAGCTCGCGGCCATCTTTCGTAAGCACGGTCCAATCTGGATGAGTATCCATACCAATCACCCGAAAGAGATTACCCGCGAATTGGCCGAGGCCTGCGAGCGGTTGTCACTGGCGGGCGTTCCGCTGGGTAATCAGTCGGTCTTGCTTAACGGGATTAACGATACGCCCGAGATCATGAAGTCACTGGTGCACCGTCTCTTGATGATGCGCGTCCGGCCGTACTACCTTTACGC
>CAITUF010000065.1 GCA_903895475.1 uncultured Opitutia bacterium
ATGGCTTGTCGAGTTCGCGAGTCGGCTCGGGGATGTAGCTATCGACGGCATCGAGAAGGTCGGCGATGCACTTGTTCTTTTCAGGGTCAGCAGGGAAGTCATACGCGGGCTTGCCGGCACCACGGATGATTGGCACATCGTCTCCAGGAAAGCCGTACTTCGTGAGAAGTTCGCGGATTTCCATCTCGACGAGGTCAAGCAGCTCCGGGTCGTCGACGAGGTCGACTTTGTTGAGGAACACAACCAGCGCAGGCACGCCGATCTGCTTGGCAAGCAGAATGTGCTCGCGAGTCTGGGGCATCGGGCCGTCTGCAGCGGAAACCAAAAGAACGGCGCCATCCATCTGGGCAGCACCCGTGATCATGTTCTTAACGAAGTCAGCGTGGCCCGGGCAGTCGACGTGGGCGTAGTGACGGTTAACGGACTCGTACTCAACGTGCGAGGCAGCGATGGTCACGGTCTTGGTGGCGTCACGGACGGTACCACCCTTGGTGATTTCGGCGTAGGACTTATTTTCAGCCAGACCCTTGCGGGCCTGAACGGCGACGATGGCCGCAGTCGTGGTGGACTTGCCATGGTCGATGTGACCGATGGTGCCGACATTCACGTGAGGCTTGGTACGATTGAACTTCTCTTTGGCCATGGTTTTGTGTGGGAGGAGGTTGTTTTGCTATTGTTCTGGTGTGGAAGTGGTGGAGCCCCCGACTGGATTTGAACCAGCGACCTCGTCCTTACCAAGGACGCGCTCTACCAACTGAGCTACAGGGGCGAACCGTCGACGTTGATTGGGAACGTGAAGGGAGGGTTTGAATGACCATCGCCCAACCCATCGTCAAGCGGATTTTTGCAACCCTTTTACAGGGTGGTTTACCCCCCGTCAGGGGCCCACGGTTAGCCGATAGGAGCCCGGGGGGAGTCGCTTAGCCCAAGGGAGCTGGGTCGACCAAGCTACCACGGCCGCATCTACCCCGGGATTGCCCGAAGATCGCACGATCTGGGCCGGGGCCTGCAAACCCATGGAGTCAATGCCGATAATAAGCTCTAAAGTTGCTAAAAGTGGGGCGTCTTTATCGTTTCTAGCCCCATTCTTGTCTATTTTAATGGTAAGATTACCTATTTTACCATTCAAAATCGACTTCCTTGTCCCGCCAAGGTCGGAAACGCTGTAGTAAAAGCTGCGAGGAGGGATAGAGCCTTGGGTCAAATTGGCACTACCCAAGGTGCGGAAGGGTTCCCACTGGTTTAGCGGAATAGCCGCATACGGGGCGGCAGCCACCGGCTTTTCAGACTCGAGAGTCAAATCGACTGGCTTGCCGGGGGTGAAGCGCAAGATGGGGTCAAAGCCCGGCAAGGGCGAATCTTCGACCTGGACGTCGTCCACTGCGGCCAAGGGGGATCTAGCGGACCCAGCAGGCAAATAGGCGGCGGAGGGATCCAACAGGGCTTGGGTCTCGGCCAAGGCATTCCCCGGGGGAAGCAAGACCGTGCCGGAGGTCAAGGGCTGGGCTGCGGGCGCGCCACCGGAGACCGGCTTAAAGACCAAAAGCCCGACGACGAAGACCCCGAAGCCACAAAGCACGGCAAAACGCGTGGCCGGGGGGAGTCGGCCACCCGCGACATTACGGACGGTGCTCAGTAAGCCCATCGTCTAGCTTCCAGCGGGTCGCTCAGCGACGGAGATACGCACCAGTGAGCCCTGCCCTTTCCGGATAATCGACATCAAGATGATATCGCCCGGACGGCGCTTGGCGATGGTGAGGCGGAGTTCGTTCCAGTTTTCGAAGGGCTTATTATTCACCCCCACGATGACGTCATCTTTCCGCAAACCGCCGCGGGCAGCGGGAGAATCCACCGTCACATCCGTAATGCGGACAGCTCCATTGCGAGACATCGTGAGCTTCGACGATTCTTCCACGGGGAGGTCTTCGCCAAAGAGTCCAACGAAGCCGCGGATAACTTTGCCCGAGTTCGCCAGGTCCGTAGCGATGCTCAGCATTAGATTGGAAGGGATTGAAAAACCGATGCCAATATTGCCGTCGCCCCGCCCATCGGTGCGAATCATGGTGTTCATGCCGACGATACGGCCTTCAAAATCCACCAACGGGCCGCCGGAGTTGCCATGGTTGATGGCGGCGTCGGTCTGGATGAAATCCTCATAGTTCAGGCCTAAACCAGAGCGTCCCAAGGCGGAAACGATTCCAGAGGAGACGGACATGCCAACGCCTAACGGATTCCCGATGGCGTACACCGGGTCACCCACGCGAGCCTTATCACTGTCGGCGAAACGAGCATAGGGGAGGTTGCGCTCCTCGACCTTGAGGATGGCGATATCAGTCTTTTCGTCCACCGCGAGCACGCGGGCCTTAAACTCTCGGCGATCCGAAAGGGTAACGTAGGCCAACTTCGCAATCGTGTTGTCGGGCATCATAACCACGTGGCGATTAGAGATGATGTAGCCGTCGGAATTGATAATCGTACCCGAACCGAGGCCGACGAACATCTGAACCTCACCCGTCTTGGGGTCGGTCTTAGTATTCGACTTCAGGTCATCCGGGGTGATCCGGGTCTTGAGGCGACGCAAGTAATCGGGCGGGATGGTGGCGGCGGTCCGAATGCTAACGACGGCTGGCATCACCCGGGCCAACACGTCAGCAGTACCTGCGCCTGGCTGCGCCCGGTTAATATCCCGACCATCAACCTGGAAGGAAACCGCTGCCAGCAGCAGGGCCGGCGAAAGGCAAAGCAGGGCAAGAAAATGTCTCATACCTCCAGAGTTTAGGAGGCGACTGAGCCAAGGCAAGCGACCTCAGCGGGCCATCGTGAACCCGGACCCCGGAGAGGTGGGCTCCGCCTCATCGCGGTCCTTATTGAAACGCATGGAGAAGAGTCGGGTCACGCCCTTTTCCTGCATCGTCGCCCCAAAGATGGAGTCCGCCGCCGAAACCGTCCGCTTATTGTGGGTGATGACGACAAACTGAGAGAAACGGGTGAACTCGCGGATGATGTCCGTGAAACGGCCGACGTTGGCGTCGTCGAGGGGGGCGTCGAGCTCGTCGAGCACGCACAAGGGCGAGGGCTTCACCATGTAGATAGCGAAAAGCAAGGCCACGGCGGTCATGGTACGCTGACCACCAGAAAGGAGGGAGATGCCCCGAAGCTTAGTACCCGGAGGCTGGGCGATGATTTCAATGCCACTTTCCAAGGGATCTTCAGCCTGGACCATGGTCAAGTCAGCCGACCCACCGACGAACAACCGCTCGAAGGTGAACTTAAAATTCTTCCGGACCTGCTCAAAGGTATCGGTGAAAAGCTTGAGCGAGGTCTGATTGAGTTCATCGATGGCCTTGGTGAGCTCTTCCTTAGCCTTCCAGAGGTCATCGCTCTGCTTCGTTAAGAAGTCATGGCGATCGCGGAGTGAGGAATATTCCTCGACAGCGACTAGGTTGATGGAGCCCATGCCAGCCATGCGTTCACGGAGCTCAGCAATTTCGCGGACCAGCGGCGGCCAGTCCGTCATCGTCAAGGCAGCGAGGTCTTCGTCAGTGGGCTCACCGCGCCGAACAATGGTGGCACGTGAAGGGCGACTGCCCTCCTCTTCGGACTCTTCGAGGTCGCCAAAACCGGCGGCACCTTCTGGCTCGCCCTCGGACAGCCAAAGTTGCGTGCGCCAATCCACTGTGGAGACGTCCAATTGATGGTCAGCCTGCACCTTTTCCACGATGAAGCTACACTGCGAGGTCTGTTCGGCGAGGGTCACTTCCAGCGACTTGAGGCGAGCGTCCATCTCGCGTAAGCGATCGCGGTCGACGGTGAGGACTTTATCTTCGCTTTCTAAGAGTCCGTCCTTCTGGGCCAGCTCATCGCGCAAGGTCGCCAAGGCGTCGGCCGCCACCTCGATTTCCGCAGCCAAACGGACCGAGGTCTCGCGGGCGGTGACGCTTTGTTCCTTTAGCTCAGCGATTAAGCGTTCATTGCTTTGGGCTTCCTGACGGCGAGCCGCCAAGCGATGCGAGGCTTCAGTTCGGCGAGACTCCAGGTCGGAGACTTCGCGGCCGACCAGTTCAAGGCGCTGACGCTGCTCAGCCAACGTGAGGCGAACATCGCCGAGGGAATTGCGGCGCAAGTCGGCTTCGGCCCGGCGGACTTCAACCTCTTTTTCGCCATCCGTGATGGCCTGCCGAAGGGTCGCCACCTGCGTGTCCTTAGTTGTCAGGGTTTCCTGCGCGCGATTGCGGCGCAATAAGGCCTCGGATTTTGAAGCCTCGATTTCGTTCAGTTGGCGCTGCTCGCGGCTGATACGCTCGTCCGCGGTGACCAAGGTCGACCGGGTCGAACGTTCGTCGGCCTGCGAGACGGAAAGTTCTTGCGCGGCGAGCTGGGTCGCAGCGCGGAGGTTGGCCACCTCGACTTCATTGGCGTCAATCGAAGCCTGCAACCCCAAGGCCTGCTCGTTCAGCGTGGTAAGCTTGTCGTTCTCGCTCTCCAATTTGGCGCGGACGGTGCGGATTTCGCTCTCACGCGAGAAAACACTGGAGCCAGCCCCGGAAGCGGCTTTGCGCGGGCGGCCCGCGAAGACTAGACCACGGCGATCTACGAGGTCGCCCTCGGTCGTCGCCACGAGGAAGAACTCGAAGCCCGGATTCGCGCGCCACCAGCCTAAGAAGTCACCAAGACTATCACAGACGTAACAACCATCGAAAAGATTGGCGACCAAGCGGGCATGGGCCGGAGCCTTCGGTGCGACCGCAGTGCTGGCGGCGCGCAACCAAGCGGGAGCGGCAGCGCCGGAACGGGAAGCCGGCGGGGCTTCGACTTGGAAGACCGCGCGGCCGAGCTGACGTTCGCCGAGCTTTGCGACGATACCCGGAATAAATTCTGCGCTCTCAAGCGCCACGGCCTCAGAGGCTGCACCCAAGATACTCTCCAAGGGGCCAGTAATAGAAGCGTCGGTCACCGTGACAAGGTCCGCCAAGGCGGCGGCTTTGCCCGCGGGCATGCTCTCGGCGAACTCGCCCCGCAGGACGGCCTTAGCGGCATCGGAGAAACCTTCGAGGCGCGCCTGCATCTGCTCGAGTAGACCCAGTTGCGCGGAAAGCTTAGCGACTTGGCGATCCTGTTCGGAAATCGTTTGTTGTAACGCGCGGAAATCACCAAGGAGGGCCTTGGCCTTATCAGCCCCCGCTTGTTCATTGGCTCGGGCAGCCTGTGATTCTGCATGCCGCGTGGTGACAACGGCGGCGCTTTCCTGCGCCCGTCGTTCGAGGCCATCGCGCTCGGCCTTAGCCTGAGTCAATGAGGCCGAAAGGTCGACATGCCGCTGCTGGTAGCCACGGAGATCGACTTCCAGATTGGTCACGTCGGCCCGGGCACGAGTCATCTCGCCTTCAGCGATGAGAATATCCTGGCGGGCGCGGCGTAGGCGATTCTCCGCATCCAGCAGCTGGCGCAAAGATTGGTCCACCTCAGCGGTCTTCTCACGGAAGGTGGCATCGGCGGCGGTGACGTCGCCAGCGGCGGCCGACTTGACGTCGGAGGTGCCCTGTAAACGGGTGTTGAATTCAATAATCGCCTGTTCAGCTTCAGCGGCTTCGCGGCGGATTTCGAGGAGACGAGCCGAGAGGTCATCTGAACGTAAGTCCGCCGTCCGTGCCGCGGCTTCCGCATTTTCGCGCGTGGTGCGCAGGTCAAAGAGGGCCTGCTGCGACTGTTGCACGCGTTCGGCCAGTTCTAAGCGCAAACTACGGGTGGAAGCCAAGGCCGCCTCGCGGGCACGCAAGTCATTAGACAGGGTAGCGACTTCGGTGCGGCAGGCGGTCGCATCGAGGTCCAAGCGTTCGATCTGCGTCTTCCGGTCCAAGAACTGCTTAGACTGCCAAGCGAGGTCGAGGTGCGTGAAGCGGTGGCGGAGACGGCGATAGCGCAAGGCCTTCGCAGCTTGGCGACGCAACGTCGCGATTTGGCGGCCGACTTCGCCGATGACATCAGTCACGCGGGCCAGGTTGGTATCGACGCCGGCCAACTTATTCAGCGCTTCCTTACGTTGGGACTTATAGCGGGTGATGCCGGCAGCTTCTTCAAAGAGATAGCGGCGCTCGGCAGGGTTCGCGGAGAGGATCTGGTCAATCTGGCCCTGCACCATGAACGAATAGGACATGCGGCCAATGCCGGTGTCCATGAAGAGGCGCTGGATATCCTTCAGGCGGGCGGGCTTACCGTTCAGGAAATAGTCGCTGGTGCCTTCGCGGTAAATGCGGCGCATGACCGAGACCTCGGCAAAGGCCGTGCCCAGTTCCTTTTCACAGTCCGCAAAGATTAGCTCGACCTCGCATTGCGGGAGGGGCTTGCGCCGGTCCGTCCCCGAAAAGATGACGTCCTGCATGCTCGTGCCGCGGAGCGACTTGGCACTCTGCTCGCCGAGCACCCAACGGATCGCGTCGACGATATTGGACTTACCGCAGCCATTAGGGCCAACGACAGCCGTGACGCCGGGACGGAGCTCGATACGAGTCCGGTCGGCGAAGCTTTTAAATCCGTTGGCGACGATTTCCTTGAGGTACATCGAGGGGTTGTTCCGAACGATTGCCCCGCCCACCCCCTCCCGCAAGCGTCTACTACCCCGTTTCGAGGCGAGTTATTCACGGTTTGTGCGGTGATTTAAAAGCTGGTTTATGGGTTGACGAACCCCCTACCCGCCTGTTGCCTCGACCCTCCAACTGCCAACATGTCTGTAGAAATCAAGATCCGCAAGGGCGAGACCATCGACAAGGCTCTCCGCCGCCTCAAGAAGAAGATCGACCGCGAAGGCGTCATCAAGGACGCCCGTGCGAAGCGCGGCTATGAAAAGCCCTGCGAGCGCCGTCGTCGTAAGACGAAGGTTAAGAACTTCAACAGCTACCTCCGCAAGAAGTGGGATAACGCCTAAGGCTCGTCCTTAGCGCCCGCTCCAAAGGCCCGACGTCTCGACGTCGGGCCTTTTTGCTTGGCGGGCTAGGCACCAAGCAAGCAGACAACAAAAAGGGCCGAACCCCGAGGTTCGGCCCTTGTGCGCACTAAGCGCGGCGGCTTAGCGGAGGAACAGGAGCTCCTGATAGGACGGCAACGGCCAGTATTCGTCGGCGACGATTTCTTCGAGCGCATCAGCGGCGGCACGCACCTTGAGCATGGCCGGGAGGACCTTGTCGCAGGAGTGCTTAGCCTGGGCATGCGTGTCGGACTTGGTGACGTCGCGGGCAGCATTGAGGGCGTCGATCGCAGCGGCGAGCTCGTCGGCCAGGCCGATGACTTGCTTGCGGAGCTTACCACCAGACTTGGTCTTCTCGACCGGGGTCAGGTCAGCGGCGTACTTAAGGGCGGCTGGGAGGAGGAGCGTCTGGGCGATGTCCGAAACGAGCTTCGACTCGGTGTTGACCGAAAGCACGTAGGAGTGCGTGTAGATCTCTTCGCGGGACTCAAGTTCGGCCTTGGAGAGGACGCCCTGGCGCTCAAAGACTTCGATCGTCGACTTGGCCACAATCTCTGGGAGAGCGTCCGGGGTCGTGCGAAGGTTCTTGAGACCGCGCTTGGCGGCTTCCTTGTGCCACTCTTCGGAGTAGCCGTTGCCGTTGAAGATCACGCGACCATGCTTCGACAGGATGTTCTTAAGCACGACCTGGAGGGCGGCGTTGAAGTCACCCTTCTTGGCCTTGATCTCGTCGGCGAGCTCGTCGGCGAGCTTGTCGAGGGAGTCAGCCATGATCGTGTTGAGGACGGTCAGCGGGCCGGCCACCGAGAAGGCGGAACCAACGGCGCGGAACTCAAACTTGTTACCAGTGAAGGCAAACGGGCTCGTGCGGTTACGGTCGCCAGCGTCCTTCGGGAGGATTGGGAGCGTGTCGACGCCGAGGGTCATGTGACCACCCTTACGGGAGGTCGAAGCGGAACCGCTCTTCTTCACCTGCTCGATAACTTCGTTGAGCATGTCGCCCAGGTAGATCGAGATGATGGCGGGCGGAGCTTCGTTGGCACCGAGGCGGTGGTCGTTACCAGCGGAAGCCACCGAGGCGCGGAGCAGGCCTTGGTGCAGGTCGACCGCGCGAACCACGGCGGAGCAGAAGGTCAGGAACTGAGCGTTCTCGTGCGGGCTGTGGCCAGGCTCGAGGAGGTTGCCGACGCCAGCGCCACCAATGGACCAGTTGACGTGCTTACCGGAACCGTTGACGCCTGCGAAAGGCTTCTCGGCGAGGAGGCAGACGAAACCATGCTGGGTAGCGACGCGACGGAGCAGCGTCATCGTGAGCATCTGGTGGTCGTGCGCGACGTTGGCAGACTCGTAGATTGGAGCCACTTCGTACTGAGACGGAGCGACTTCATTGTGGCGGGTCTTAATCGGAATCCCGAGTTTGAAGCACTCGCGCTCGGTTTCCATCATGCAGGCGAGCACGCGGTCAGGGATGGTGCCGAAATACTGGTCTTCGAACTCCTGGCCCTTCGCCGGCTTCGAACCGAAGAGGGAGCGACCACAGGTGTAGAGGTCAGGACGGAGGTGGAAGAGACGCGCGTCGATCAGGAAGTACTCCTGCTCAGGGCCACACGAAGCGGAGATGAAGCCGTGCTTCTTGCCGAAGAGAGCGAGCACGCGAGCGGCGGACTTGTTGACGGCCGCCATCGAACGGAGCAGCGGGGTCTTCTTGTCGAGGGCCTCACCCTTCCACGACACGAAGGCGGTCGGGATGCAAAGCGTCGAGCCGTTTTCGGTATCGAAGATGTAAGCCGGGGAAGTAACGTCCCAAGCCGTGTAACCACGCGCTTCGAAAGTGGAGCGGAGGCCGCCGTTCGGGAACGACGAGGCGTCGGGCTCAGCCTGGATCAGGGCCTTGCCGGAGAACTGGGCGAGCGTACCGTTGCCGTTGGGCTCGAAGAAGGTGTCGTGCTTTTCGGCAGTGAAGCCAGTCAGCGGGTAGAAGACGTGCGCATAGTGCGTCGCGCCACGTTCGAGCGCCCAATCCTTAATGGCAGCAGCCACGACATCAGCGGAGGCGGCGTCTAACTTAGTGCCCGACTCGATGTTAGCCTTGAGGGACTTGAACACGTCCTTCGGTAGGCGCTTTTCCATCTTATCGAGGGAGAAAACATTCTGGCCGTAGATCAGGTCGATCTTCTCATTGCGGAAGTCGAAGCTGCCCTGGAGGCGAGGCTGAGAAGCAATCGCCTCGATGGCGTTGCGGCGGGCTGGGTTGGTGCTCATGGATTAGGGGATGGAAAGGCGATGGAATGCACGTACTGAAAAGCACCCCTTGTGCCACGCTTCAATAGGCAACCATTCACAGGGGGTATTGCTTAATTTTAATCAGTATTGCTTAATTTATAGCAAAATGGCTCTGCCTATTTCCAGACATAGGTTAAGCGAACGAAGTAGGCCGTGTCTAACTTCACCTGACCAGCCTGCGGGTGAGAGCGAAAATCGTTAGAAATCCCTAAACGTAGGGAAAGCGGTCCAGGCCCCCGCATCAGGTTGATGGAGGACTCATGCCGGACGTAGAAATCCCCAGACTTCTGGAAAGAAGGGACGAGGGAAACGGCCGAATCCAAGGCGGCCCAACCTAATTCCCGGGTCAACACCAAGCCCAAGTCCGCCGAGGGGGCGGAGAGATTAGCCTGGCCGACGGTCGCATAGCGCTCCGTGCGATGTGCCAGACCCACGCGAGCGTCGAGTTTGCCAGATCCATCCGTGAAGAGCCGCAAGCCAAGGCCAGCGGCATTGATCGAGAAGAAGTCGACGGCCCGCGCGTTATCGTAGCCACTATCGGTGCGTGCATACCAAAAGACGATGTTCGTCGGGTTGGTCTCGTACGCGAGATTGAGATGCAAGTCATCAGCGGAGGTCTGCGTGCCAGCGGTCGTGCGGACGACCCGGATGCTCGCAAGGAGCGTGTCAACCTCACGGACGCCCTTCGCTTGAAAGCCCGCGCTGATGCCACTGCCACGCGTCGCCCCCGAACGACCCGAAAGGTCAAAGTCAGCTTGCATGGTCCACTGACGGTGTCCGCGTGACTCCATGGGCCGGAGCTCCGGCTCACGCCACAGCTCGAACTTCCCGTTAAGGTCGCAAGTTTCAACGCCTCCGGAAGAAGCCACTCGACCTGCGACCGCCGAGGCAATGCCTCGCTGCACCACTCCGCCCACACTGACGGCGACCGCTGACTCCGTCCGGAATGACTCCACTTTCGTCAAAGCAATCCGTTGCGGTAAGCCACCGAGCGCGGGCACGCTGACCTCCAGATACCCATCGGCCGCACGCTCAATTTTACCGCGGAGGAAAGTGCCATCCGACAAAGTCACCGTATCGGCAAGCGACCAGAGGGGGGCAAAGAGTAGCCAGAAGTGCTTCATCAAGGAATCCAGACAAACCAATGGACGCAGGGTTGCCAACCTTCGTGTGAGCCGTTGTCCTAGAAGCATGCAACTGGATGCCATCATCTTGGGCGCTGGTCCGGCCGGCTTGGCGGTGGCCAATGCCATGGTGAGAAAAGGGGCCCAGGTGAAAGTCATCGAACCATCGAACCGGGCAGGCGGATCGATTCGGACGGTCCGCGAGGCGGGCTGGCTCGTTGAGACGGGCCCCAACACCCTCCAAATCGAAGGTGAAGCCGACCAAGCCCTCCTGGAGGGCTACGGGCTGGGGAAGGTTTTACAAGAGGCGGACCATGCCTCGGCCCAACGTTTCATCTTATCCAAAGGGAAGCTGCATGCGCTGACCAACAAGCCGTCGTCCCTATTCAAAGGCGACCTGCTTAGCTGGCGCGGCAAGCTCCGCTTTATCTCGGAAATCTTTCGGCCCCGCGGCGGCAGCGCCGAAGAAACGGTGCAAGCCTTCATGACGCGGCGCTTCGGAGCCGAAGCCGCGGACCTCCTGATGGACCCCGTGGTTTCAGGCGTACACGCCGGCGACCCGAGCCGTCTTTGCATGGCGAATAGTTTCCCGTCCATTCCAGCCTTCGAGGCCAGCCACCGCTCCGTCATCCTCGGGCTCATCCGCCAACCGCCCAAGGGCCGACAGATTATTGGCTTCCCGGCGGGCATGCAGCAACTCGCCGACGCCATGGCCGCCCCGCTCCGTAACGAGGCGCTGCAGTTAGGTTCGATGGCGACGCTCATCCGACAAGACGCCCGGGGCTGGAATGTGGCCTGGCGTAATGCCCAAGGCCAAGACGACGGGGCCTTCGCAAAACACCTCATCGTGACCGCCCCGCATTGGCAGTGGGCTTCCCTGCCCTTCGAAGAGGAACTGAAGAAAACTTTCCGGGAATGGGAGCGGGCCGAAGCGCCGCCCGTGACTGTCGTCGCTCGCGGCTACGATCGCTCGGCCGTCGCCCATCCGCTGGATGGTTTCGGGTATCTCATCCCTGGGAAGGAAAAGCGGCAAATCCTCGGGTGCCTCTTCCCTTCCACAGTGCTCCCGGGCCGTACCCCCGAAGGTAAAGTGCTGCTCTGCTGCTTTATCGGTGGTGCCCGCTATCCCGCCCTCGCCCGCCAGACGGACGAACAGCTCCGCGCCGCCGTCGATCGCGAACTCGCGGAAACCCTTGGTGTCAGCGGCCCGCCCGAAAAGGAATGGATTCAACGCTGGGACCGGGCGATTCCTCAGTACGGCGTGGACCAATCACGTCGTGAAGCGGCCTTGGCGCACGCTGAAGCGAAAAATCCCGGACTCCATTTCCACGGCGCCTTCCGCGGCGGCATCGCCTTGATGCATGTCATCCGCGCCGGCGACGCCCTCGGACGCTCCTTGGTTAAAGGTTAAGCCTTTAGTCGCTCGGATTCCGGTTCAGGTAGGCCGCGGACGACCCAAATCGCGGGCAACATCAGCAACGCGCCTCCGATGTAGACCCAGAAGTGAGACCCGAAGTGAAAATAAAGTAAGGCTGCCGTCACCGGACCGATGACGCGCGCCAAGGAGCCAGCGGAACGCAGGATGCCGAGGTTGCGACCCTGCTCGGAAGCATCCGAGTAGAGTGAGACGAGGGCCGATACGCTCGGCAAGATCAGGCCCGTCGCAAAGGAGATCAGGCCAAGTCCAAGATAGAAGGTCGTCTCGGCACCATCACCGGCGAGGGCGCGCGTCGGCGGAATCAAGGCGACAACGAAAAAGGCGGCGGAGGCGATTAGCATCCCCAGCATGATGACCTTGCGCTGCCCCAGTCGCTTGACGAGCTGACGGGCGAGGCCTTGGGCAAAGATCATACAAGCTCCGTTAAAAAGGAAGAGCCACGCATTTTCGCGCGGACTGTAGAGGAATAGCGCAAAGGTCAGGAACACGATGGTGTTCTCCATGCCAGTGAAGGCGATTTGGTACACTAGATTAGCGAAGGAGGTTCGTCGGACGGCGGAAG
>CAITUF010000066.1 GCA_903895475.1 uncultured Opitutia bacterium
ACATCTCCCGTAAGCGTAAGCTCCTCGATAAGCAGAAGGAAGGTAAGAAGCGGATGAAGCAGATTGGTAAGGTCGATATCCCGCAGGAGGCCTTCATCAAGATTCTCAAGAACGAGGGCTAAGCCCCGTTTCTGTTCTTCCCAGCGGCCGTCCGCCCCCTTAGTTTAGGGTCGCGGAACGCCATGCTTACCCATCTCCCCGGTTTTATCCTACCCAAGCACCATCGCTTCCTGAAGGTCGCTAAGCAGGTCCTCGAGATTGCGCACAAGGTGAAGCTCTATCGTGGAGACGTGCTCCGCGCCGAAGACCTCGCGGAACAGGAGCGCCTGGAAGCCCAGTTGCTTGTGCTCATTAAGCGGTCGGCCCCGCCCGCGGAGACGGAGCCAGCCATCACGGCCCTGCATGAGGTGCTCGTGCGCAATGGCGGAAAGATCTACCCTGTCTCCACGGTGGCTGATTACGTCGAGATGGTTGTCATGGCGGCCATCGTGGCTGGCGCCATTCGCAGCTTCCTGCTGCAGCCTTTTAAGATTCCGACGAATTCGATGTGGCCAACGTATAACGGCATGACGGCCGAGGTCCGGGCGCCGGGCTCCGAGGTGCCGAGTTTCGGCACGCAGGCGCTGAATGGGATTCAGTGGACCTGGACCTACGTCGAGCGGGCACCCGTCGATGGCGAGGTGAAGATTCCTTTGGATAACGCCGGCTTCGACGGGAAGGATAAGCATTACCGTCCGCGGGGTCGTTCGCCCGGAGAGGGCTACACGCTGTTGGTTGGTAATACGCCGATGACCGTAGCCGTCCCGGCTGACTTCGGCCTCGAGGGTGTGCTGCTGCGCACTTTTTACCCGGACTACGCTAAGCTAGCGCTGCGCCGTCAGGACACCGAGCGCTGGGACAAGCTCCTCGTCCAGGCAGGCCGTGATGGTCGCATTGAGAGTGGCTCTAAGGGACCGATGCTGCTGACGGGCTACAAGGTCAAGGCGGGTCAGCCGGTGCTAAACTTCGATATCCTCACGGGCGATATGCTCTTTGTGGACCGCGTGTCCTATCACTTCGTCAACCCGTCCCGCGGCGACACCTTCGTCTTCAAGACGAACAACATCCCTGGCCTCGCCGACCGCAATGGCAACCCCTCGCAGAATTATTACGTCAAACGGCTCGTGGGCGTCCCCGGAGAGCGACTTCGCATTGATGATGATGGCCGTTTCTTCGTGAACGGTAAGGTCGTCACCTCGCCGGAGCCGATGGTGCTGAATTCCGAGCGCGCGACCGACCGTGGGTATTACGGCTATATCGCCGATCTTGGCGATTACGCGTATGCCATCCCGTTAAACAAGGAGCATACGGTCACCGACCGCCACTACTACGCCCTCGGCGATAACTCTGCGAACAGCTTCGACTCCCGCGGTTGGGGCGAAGTCCCCGACAAGGACGTCGTCGGCAAGCCCCTCTTCATCCTGCACCCCTTTACCTCGCACTGGGGTGCCGCAAAGTAGGCGGCGGACGCCGAACGTTGCGGGTATTGGAAGGGTAGGGTTAGCACTGCGTGCTAACCTAGCTGTCTCCGCAGGTGGGGCGAACCAGCTG
>CAITUF010000067.1 GCA_903895475.1 uncultured Opitutia bacterium
GACCACGATGGATCCGGCCAAGCGCCGCTTCCTTAAGGTCGACATCGCCGATGCCGCCGAAGCTAACCGCATCTTCGCCATGCTCATGGGCGAGGACGTCCCCTCCCGTCGAGCCTTCATCGAGGACAACGCGCTCAACACCTCGAACCTCGACGTCTAAGCCCACTCCGACCTCACCCTAGACCTCTTCGACAATGTATTCTGACAAAGAAAAACTCACGACCGCCAACATCACGGACATTATGCAGACGGCCTACATCGATTACTCGATGTCGGTCATCGTCTCCCGCGCCCTCCCGGACGCGCGTGACGGCCTGAAGCCCGTCCAGCGTCGCATCCTGTACGCGATGATGCGGGAAGGTCTCGTCTACAACCGCCCGTTTGATAAGTGCGCCGGCGTCGTCGGTGAAGTGCTCAAAAACTACCACCCACACGGTGATAGTTCCGTGTACGACACGCTCGTCCGCCTCGCCCAGAACTGGGTCATGCGCTACCTGCTCATCGAACCGCAGGGTAACTTCGGTTCCGTCGACGGCGATCCACCCGCCGCCTACCGTTACACGGAGTGCCGTCTCTCTGAAATCTCGGCCGAGCTTCTCGCCGATATCGACGAGGACACCGTCGACTTCATCCCTAACTACAAGGAGTCGACCACCGAGCCGACTGTCCTGCCGTGTGCCTTGCCCCACCTGCTGATGAATGGTTCGACCGGCATCGCGGTCGGCATGACGACTAATATCCCTCCGCATAACCTCAACGAGCTCGTTGAGGCTACCTGCCTCATCATCGACAAGCCCAGCGCCACCGTCGAAGACCTCGAGAAGATTATCATCGGACCGGACTTCCCGACCGGCGGCGTGATTAACGGCAAGGAGGGCATCAAGCAGTACCTCCGCACTGGCCGCGGCATCATCCGCGTCCGGGGCGTCGCTCACACCGAGGAGATGAAGAACGGTAAGGAGCAGATCGTCCTCACTGAGCTCCCTTACAACGTCAACCGCTCTTCCCTGGTGAAGCATATCGCGCAACTGTGCACCGACAAGGTACTGGATGAGGTCTCCGACCTCCGCGACGAGTCCGACGAAAACACCCGCGTGGTCATCGAGCTCAAGCGCAACGAGAACCCGAAGGTCGTCATCAACAAGCTCTATAAGCACACGAACTTTGAGAACTCGTTCGGCGTCATCTTGCTCGCCCTCGACAAGCGTCGCCCGAAGCAGATGAATATCCGCGAGCTGCTCGAATGTTTCGTTGAGCACCGCCGTGACGTGGTCACCCGCCGTACGCGCTTCCGTCTCCGTAAGGCCGAGGACCGCGCCCATATCCTCGAGGGCTTCAAGATCGCCCTGCGCAACCTAGACGACTTCGTGAAGATCATCCGCGCCGCGACCAACCGCGACGAGGCCCGCGTGAAGCTGATGGCTAAGTATGGCCTCAGCGAGCGCCAAGCCGTCGCCATCCTTGACCTCCGTCTCTACCAGCTCACCGGTCTCGAGCGCGATAAGATTGAGGCCGAGTACCGCGAACTGATGGCGCTCGTCGAAGAGCTCCGCAGTATCCTCTCCAGCGAATTGAAGCTACTCACCCTGATCAAGGGTGAGCTGCGCGCTGCCGCTAAGAAGCATATCGGGCCTCGTAAGACGAAGGTCACGGCCCAAGAAGGTGACCTCTCGATGGAGGACATCGTCGCCAACGAAGGCTGCGTGGTCACCGTCTCGCATGCCGGCTTCATTAAGCGCACGCCCGTCGCCCAGTATCGCCTCCAGAAGCGTGGCGGTAAGGGTACCAAGGGTGCCGAGCTCTCCAAGGCTGCCTCCGACGACGACAGCGACTTCATCGAACACCTCTTCACGGCTAACACCCACGACCATATCCTGTTCTTCATGAACAATGGCCGCGTGTACGTGGAGAAGGTATACGAAATCGAAGAGGCCAACCGGGCTTCCCGCGGTAAGTCTATCGCCCGCTTGCTGGAATTGAAGGATGACGAGAAGTTGGCCGCGATGGTCTGCGTCTCGAACTTCGAGGAAGGTAAGTTCCTGATGATGTGCACGGCTAATGGAACCATCAAGAAGACCGAAATCTCTAAGTATGCCAACTACCGCAAGGGTGGCATCATCGGTATTAACATCGAGCACGGCGATCGCCTCATCTCCACCAAGCTGACCAACGGCGACAACGAGGTCGTGATGATTTCGCAGTCGGGTATGTCCATCCGCTTCCATGAGTCCGACGTTCGTTCGATGGGACGCGACACCACCGGCGTTGCCGGGATGAAGCTCGACAGCGGCGATCAAGTGAAGGCGATGGAAGTCGTCGATGCATCCTGTACGCTCCTCGTCGTTGGCATCGACGGTATCGGTAAGCGCACGCCTTTCGACGATCCTGAGACCAAGGAGCCTGTCTACCGCAAACAGACCCGCGGCGGCAAGGGTGTCATCGCCATCTCCACCGAAGTCGGCGTCGCCGGCGCCCTCAGCGTCCAGGAAGCCGACGAAGTCATGCTCCTGACCAAGGGTGGTCAGTCGATCCGTACCAAGGTGTCCGACATCCGCTGCACGGCGGGTCGGAACACCAAGGGCGTCCGCGTCATGCGCCTCAAGGAAGGCGAGTCGCTGCTGGGTATCTCCAAGGTCGAGCGCTCGGACGAAGAGGAAGAGAACGCAGCCAAGCCGCAGGCCTAAGCGGTCGGCGGAGAAAGCAAAAGGGGCGCCTCACGGCGCCCCTTTTTTGTGCCTAACCGCTAGCGACCTTAGGCCTTTTCTAGGGCCGCGATGCACTCCACGTGACGCGTCTGGGGGAAGAGGTCGAACGGCTTGGCCGAGATGACCTTCCAGCCGCGGCTGCAGAGGTACTTGAGGTCGCGGGCTTGGGTGTCCGGGGCGCAGCTGATGTAGACGATGCGGCGCGGGTTGAAGGCATGGAGCTGTTCGAGGAACGACTCATCGCAGCCGCGACGTGGTGGGTCGACGATGACGGCCGTCTCGGGTCCGCGGACGGGGACTTTGGCAAAGATGGATTCGGCGGAGCCAGCGATGAAGCGGCAGTTGACGAAGCCGTTGAGGGTGGCGTTTTCGGCGGCCTTACGAGCCGCCTCAGCGCTGACTTCGACGCCGTTGACGGATTCGAAGTCGCGGGCACCGGAGAGTGCGAAGAGCCCGGAGCCACAATAGGTATCGACGAGGTGCTTGGCACCCGAGGCCTTGGCGAGCCCAATGGCGTGGCCAACGAAGTCTTCGAGCACCGAGGGATTATTCTGGAAGAACTCCCCGGCGAGGAACTTCATCTTCACGCGGCCGACCTGTTCCGTGACCGTTTCGCGTGGGTCTGTCACGACGCCTTCCTGGCAGTCGCGGAAGAGCAGGGTGGCCCCACGTTCGAAGCGGCCAGGGTTGGCGCGAATATCTTTACGCGACCGGGCGTAGGCCGCGTTGATCGCATCCGTGGCGAGAGGGCACTTAGTGACATCGACCACGCGGCGGGACGTGCCGGCGGCGAGGAAGCCAATCGGGAAGTCGGCCCTTCGTGGGGTCATGAAGTGCGGGGTAATCTTCGAACGGTAGCCGTACTGCTTCGGCGAAGGGTGCGTCGGTTCGACTTCGACCGTCAGGCCGCCGAGGCGTTCGTAGACTTCGGCGACTTGCTTGCGCTTCCAGACGAGCTGTTCGGCGTAGGCCATGTTCTGGTACTGGCAACCACCGCATTCGCCGAAGAGTTCGCAGCGGGGTTGGACGCGGGAGGCGGACGGGATAATCACGCGGACGAGGTCGCCGCGAGAGAAGTTAGCGGCGTTATGCCAGATGCGGGCGACGACTTTTTCGCCTGGGAGGGCCCCGGGGATGAAGACGACCCAACCGTCGATCCGGCCGAGGCCGTCGCCGAGATTGGTGATGGTCGCAATATCGACTTCCACCTCTTGGTGGTAGGTGAACTTACCCTCACGGAACTTGGAGGAGTCGGGCTTACGGCCCTGCGGTGCATCGATGGCTTCTTCTTCGGACATGTGAGCAAACTCGGCTGCCCGCCCGGAAGGTCGAGCCTTATCCCTGCCCCGCTGGCCAGCTGACGGCTTTCCTTGCCCTTTGCTCGGGAATCCTGCTTCATCCCGCCCGTGCCAGACGAGGTCATCCAAAGCCGCCAAAATCCCCGCATTCAAGCGGTCGCCCGTCTGCGCGACCGCCCCGAGCGGGAAGCCCGTGGGCTCTTCATCGCGGAAGGCCTACGTGAACTGAGCCGTGCACGGGAACGTCAAGTGGAGGTCTTGGAAGTCTATTTCTGCCCCGAGTTATTCCGCGGGGTCGAAGCCGCTGAACTAGTGTCAGGCTGCCGTGCCGCCGGGATCGACTGCTGCGAGGTCGGTCGCTCTGCCTTCGAGAAAATAAGCGGCCGCGAAGGCCCCGACGGTCTCCTCGGCATCGCTAAGACCTGGGATTGCTCGCTGGAGCGCCTTAAGCTCTCCGCTAATCCTTTACTGCTGGTTGCTGAATCGGTCGAAAAGCCTGGTAATCTCGGTGCTTTACTGCGGACGGCGGATTCGGCCGGTTGCGATGCCTTGATCGTCTGCGACCCCATTACGGACCTCTTTAATCCGAATGTGGTGCGTTCCTCCCAAGGCGCCGTTTTCTCGATACCCGTGGCCGTTTGCTCCTCAGCCGAAGCCGTCGCTTGGATGCAGTCTAAGGGTATCCGCTCGCTGGCGACTACGCCAGCGGCCACGAAGACCTTCTGGGATGTCGATTGCCGTGGCCCGAGCGCGCTCTTGCTGGGCTCCGAGAAAGATGGACTCAGTGACTTCCTGCTTGGTTCGGCGAACGAAAAAATTTCCATCCCTCAGGCGGGTTTGTCGGATTCCCTGAACGTCTCGATGGCGGCTGGCATCGTGCTGTTTGAGGCCGTCCGGCAGCGTCGGAAGTGAGCGATGAACCTCCGGTATCTGGTCGCCGCCATTGCCTGTTTTCTTGCCGCTAATGGCTGCTATGAGCTCTTCCATCGCCTCGGTAGCCACGTCGACGACCAGGGCATCCTACATGAGCCCTTCGGTCTGATTCCCTTGGGTTGGCTGTTCGTCTTGGCGGGCGCCGTCTTGCTCGTACTGTCCTTGGCCCGCCGCAAATAAGAAGGCCGGGCGTGGGGCCCGGCCTTGCTTACAGAACTGTCGACTCGCTTAGCCGATGGCCTTGGCGACCAGGTCGTCGAGCTTCTTGCCGTCGACTGCGAAGGCCCGGATGCCTTCAGCGGTCTTTTCCGTGGCCATAGCGTCTTCATTGTGGTGCCAGCGGAAATCCTTTTCACCCCAGACCTTGGCGGCTTCGCCTTCGGACTTGGCGGCGGCTTCGTCGAGCGCCTTGGGCACGTCGGCCGAGTCCTTGGAGAGCTCTTCGAGTAGGTTGGGGGCAATGGTCAGGAGATCGCAACCGCAGAGGGCCTTGATCTGACCGCAATTACGGAAGGATGCGCCCATGACCTCGGTCTTGATATCGTTGCGCTTGTAATAGGCGAAGATGCGGCGGACGGACTGCACGCCCGGGTCGTTGGCGCCAGAAGAGGCGACTTCGTTCCAGTTGGCGCCTTGGGCCTTCTTGTGCCAGTCGTAGATACGTCCGACGAAGGGCGAGATGAGCTGGACCTTGGCGTCAGCGCAGGCCACGGCCTGAGCGAACGAGAAGAGGAGGGTGAGGTTGCAGCGGATACCTTCCTTTTCGAGCTCAGCAGCGGCCTGGATGCCTTCCCAGGTGGAAGCCATCTTCACGAGAATACGTTCTTTGGGGATACCAGCGGCCTTATAGAGAGCAATGAGCTCGCGGGCCTTGGCGACGGTGGCGGCCTTATCGAAGGACAGGCGGGCGTCGACTTCGGTGGAGACGCGACCTGGGACAATCTTCAGGATCTCGGTACCGAAGGAGATGAGGAGCGCGTCAACAGCAGCCTGGACGCCTTTGCTCTTATTATCCTGGGCCGCCTTTTGCAGGAGCGCCTGGTATTCAGGCATCTGCACGGCCTTAAGAATAAGGCTAGGGTTGGTCGTGGCATCCAAAGGCTTGAAAGCCTTCATGGCGGCGAAGTCACCGGTATCGGCGACGACCTTCGTGTGCTGGCGGAGTTGCTCGAGTGCGTTCATAAATAAGAGGTCTTCAGCGTGGTTGATGCCCGCGGGGTTGTCCAGCCAGAGAAGCGCCGCTACCGCAGGCGGTGGCCCATCTCTCGCTTGTTTCCGACGCCAGACTCCTCCACAGTGCCCGCATGCGCATCAAGGTCAGGCAGGCATTGTCGGCGGAGCAACCCCTCGTGGGCGTGACGGTTTCCGGTTGGGTCCGGACGCGCCGTGATTCCAAAGGCTTTTCCTTCGTCGAAGTAAACGACGGCTCCTGCTTTAAGAACCTCCAAGCGGTGGTTGATCACGCGTTACCTGGCGCTGACGACCTCAAGGACGCCCTGACTGGCTCGTCCGTCTCAATTGAGGGCGAGCTCGTGCCGTCGCCGGCTAAGGGGCAGAAGTGGGAGCTCAAAGCCACGGCTTTCCGCTTGGTCGGCCGGGCCGATGAGTCTTTCCCGCTGCAGAAAAAGGGGCACACCGTGGAGTTCCTCCGGACCATTCCGCACCTCCGGGCACGGACGAACCGACTCGGCTCGCTCATGCGCGTGCGTAGTCGGATGGCCATGGCCGTCCACGGCTTCTTCCAGCAGCGCGGCTTTGCCTACGTTCACACCCCCATCATCACCGCGAGCGATTGCGAGGGCGCCGGCGAACTTTTCCGCGTCACGACGCTCGATCCGGCGTCTCCGCCGAAGGGTCCAGACGGAGCCGTCGATTGGTCGGCGGATTTCTTTGCGCGCCAATCTTACCTCACTGTTTCCGGTCAGCTCGAGGGTGAGACCTTGGCCTGCGCGTTGGGTGATATTTACACGTTTGGCCCGACCTTTCGGGCGGAGAATTCTAACACCAGCCGCCACGCTAGCGAGTTTTGGATGATCGAGCCAGAAATGACTTTCTGTGACCTCGAAGGGGACATGCGTTGTGCGGAGGAACTCGTGAAACACCTAGTAAAGACGGCCTTGGAAGAGTGTTCCGATGAACTCGAATTCTTCAACGCGTACGTTGACAAGGGCCTCTTGGAGCGGCTGCGTTTCGTCGCGGAACGGCCCTTCGCCCGGGTCTCTTATACCGAGGCCGTGGACATCCTCTTGCAGTGCGGACGCGTGTTTGAATTCCCCGTTGTCTGGGGCGAAAACTTGCAGTCGGAACACGAACGCTACCTCACTGAGGTACACTTCAAGAGTCCGTTGACCGTCTATAACTACCCAAAGGCGGCGAAGCCTTTTTACATGCGGCAGAATGACGACGGTCGGACCGTCGCCGCCATGGATCTTCTGGTCCCTGGTGTCGGGGAAATTGTCGGCGGTAGCCAACGGGAAGAACGTCTCGATCGCCTCGTCGCGGCCATGCAGGCTCACGGGCTGGACCTCGAGTCCTATGGTTGGTACATCGATACCCGTCGCTTCGGGACAGTCCCCCATGCCGGCTTTGGGTTAGGGTTTGAGCGTTTGCTCATGTTCGTCACCGGCGAAGGTAATATTCGCGACGTCATTGCCTACCCCCGCACCCCGGGCCACGCCTAGGCCTTTTATTTAGCCCCGGCTGGCTTGGTGGGTGGGCGGGTTAGGTCCAGGATGGCCCGACCTGTCACGCAGTTGTGACGCACCATCTGTAAGTTACCTTGGCCGGTCGTCGTACCTTTGGTGGCCGCGTTATCGGTATAGAGAACGGGAGCCGTGGAGGAAACGAGGCCGACCAGATTGCCGGCTTGATCGATGATTGGGCCGCCGCTGGAGCCGCGGGCGTAGTCCGCCGTGATCTGCATGAAGATCGCGCCGTTGCGGTCCGCTCCGCCGAGGCGACAGTAGCGCGTCACGATGCCATCGGTGAAGCAGCCGAAGGAGTTGGCCGGATGGCTATAGCAATAGATGGCCGCGCCCGCACCGAGGTCATCGCGGACGGGCAGGGCGGTGAGTCCTTTGGCGTCGACCCGTAGTAGGGCGACATCGGTGCTCTTGTTAGCGGCGAGAATTTCGATGACCGGGAAGAAACGTCCGTCGGCGGTCATCACGCCCATCGCTTCGGCGGTTTCGCCCGCGACCACGTGGTGATTGGTGGCGATGACCCCATCGGAATCAACGACAACACCACTCGCAAGGGTGCAATGCCAACGCGGGCACTTGTCGCATTTGTAGGCGCCGGTAATGAGTACCGAGGCGGCCGCGGCCACGCGGTAGGCCTCTTCACCATCGAGCAGCTTATTGCGTATCGGAGCTTGCAGGCGAACGCTTGCGGTCGTGGTGCGTTTGACTTGAGCCAAGCGGGTTTCCTTGTTGAGCGGCGACTTTTTGCCCTCCGCTAGATTGGTGGTGGCTGTCTCCGCTTGCGTGAAGAGTGCGCGATCATCGGCAGCGGTATCAACGGATTGCCCAGGCGGAGCCAAGGCGGCGCCCAGGAAGCAAAGCAGTGGAGCGAGGAGCATTCACCGAGTAAGGCCCAAGACATCGGCCCTGACGAGCAAATCGCTAGGTTCGTAGCGTATCCGTCACATGCTTACAGGCAGAGGGGAGGCCGGGCCAGTGAGTGGCTGCGGGGTAGAGGTTTCCCCAGAGATTCAGCCTAAACGGCTGGCGGAATCATTCCTGGGCGTGTGCGCATGGGGACGGAGCGGATAAAACGTTGGGTAAAAGGTGGGTAGGCAACGATTGGGAGCATTTCTGAGTCCTGGCCCAGGAGGGGGTGATGGTTAAAAAAACGTAAAAAAGAAAGATACGCACTGCAACTCATTGGTGTATAGGCTCTTAACGTGTGGTATGATTGTGTGAAAAAAGACAAAAATCCGCTTGAATTCAGGCACTAAAGTCTTCACTCTCAGAACTCTTCTCCCCCTTGTGGGAGTCTGTTCCTTGGATCGACCGGTGTTTTAGAAAGCCGCTTCAAAAAGTGAGCTAAACCTAAAAAAAGACGTTGACGAAACATTCAGCGCCCTCACCGTCCGCCCTCCCACCTCCTCGCGAGGTGATCCCTTTCGGTTCTTTGAGAGTTCATTTTGTGCGACAATACGGCCTATCGTATTAGTCAAACCTTACACCTGGTGAACCCGGCGATAAGA
>CAITUF010000068.1 GCA_903895475.1 uncultured Opitutia bacterium
GAGCTCTTGTCAGACGCCTTTGATAAAGCCGCTATCTTGGCCCAGCGCAAAGAGAAGATGGATAAGCCCGAGCGGTTTGCAGACCGCCACTTCTTCCCCGGCGGCCTGTTAATCGTCGGGGAGCTCGTCCCTTAAAACCTTTCTTATCGAGGCCCAGCCTTGACCGTGTCCAGCCCCGCGGCAAACTCGCCCATCTCCTCACCCACCCTATCCTACCATGCGTTTCGGCCTTAACACCTTCCTCTACGCCTCGCCGTTTACCAACGAGAGCGTTTCCATGTTCAAGAAGCTCAAGAAGTGGGGCTTCGACACCGTCGAAATCGCCATCGAAGATCCTTCGCATGTCGACCCGGCCTTCCTCAAGGCTGCCGCCGCTAATGCCGGCATCGCCATCGGTTCCGTCTGTGCCGCGATGGGCCCGGGCCGCGACTTCCGTGGCAGCGCCGCTGACCAGAAGACCGCGCAGAAGTATCTAACGGCCCTCGTTGATCAAGCCGCCGCCATGGGCTGCCCGCGCATCATCGGCCCGCTCTACTCCGTTGTCGGCCTCATCGGCTCGCATGACGACAAAACCAAGGCGCTACACTTCAAGCTCGTCGTTAAGAACCTCAAGCAGCTCGCTAAGCACGCCGAGAAGAAGGGCGTCCTCCTCTGCGTCGAGCCCCTCAATCGCTTTGAGACCGACTTCTTGAATACCTGCGACCAAGGCCTGCGCCTCGTGAAGGCCGTTAACTCCCCGGCCGTGAAACTCCACCTCGATACGTTCCACATGAACATCGAAGAGAAGAATCAAGGCGCCGCCATCCTCAAGGCTGGTAAGCACCTCGGCCACTTCCATGCCTGCGGCACCGACCGTGGCACCCCCGGTGGCGATTCCCTTGATTGGAAGCCCATCGTGGCTGCGCTCAAGAAGATCGGCTACAAGCAGGACGTCGTCATCGAGTCCTTCACTACCGACGTCAAGGTGATCGCCCGGGCCGCCGCTATCTGGCGCGCCATGGAGCCGAACCGCGATGATATCCCGGTGAAGGGCCTGAAGAACATGCACCGCCTCTTTGGCCGCACCAAATAATTCCATAAAGATGAAACTCCACACCTCCCTCCTCGCGCTCCTCGCGCTCGCCTCGACGGCTTTCGCCGAGGACAAGAACCTCTTCAACGGCAAGGACCTGACCGGCTGGAAGGGCCTCGACTTCTGGTCCGTCGAAGACGGTTGCATCACGGGCCGTACGACCAAGGAGAAGCCCACCAAGGGTAACACCTTCCTCGTCTACAAGGACGAGGTCGCTGACTTCGAGCTCACCTTTAAGTACAAGATCATCGGCGGTAATTCCGGCGTCCAGTACCGCTCCAAGCTCACCGACGAGAAAGCGTTTGTGGTGGCCGGCTACCAGGCCGACTTCGAAGCGGGCAAGACCTACTCGGGTATCCTCTATGAAGAAAAAGGTCGCGGCATCCTGGCTCAACGCGGCCAGAAGACCGTCATCAAGGAAGGCCCTGCTCCGAACAAGCCTAAGGTCGAAGTCACGGGCGAAGTCGGTAAATCCGCCGAGATCCAGGCTAAGATCAAGGCTGATGACTGGAATGACTATCGCATCGTCGCTAAGGGCGGCCATCTGCAGCACTTCATCAACGGCGTCCAGACCATCGACGTCACCGATGAAACCGCGCTCGGCGCCAAGAAGGGCATCCTCGCCCTCCAGCTCCATGCCGGCCCTGCGATGGTGGTCCAGTTCAAGGACCTCGTCCTGAAGGAAACCAAGTAAGCCTCACCCAGCGCTTACCCTAAGGCCGCAGGATGTATATCTCTGCGGCCTTTCTTTTTACTAAACATACCTATGAACAAAACCCTCCTCCTCAGCGTGCTCGCCCTTTGCGGCAGCCTCGCCGGCGTGCATGCCGAAGAAAAGAAGAACGTGCTCATGATTGCTGGCCGTCCTAGCCACGGCCCCGGCGAGCATGAACATAACGCGGGCATCCAGCTCTTAGCGGCTGGCCTCCAGCAAGGCGCGGCCGACCGCGTTAATGTCACCGTCAGCCTCGGTGGCAAGTGGCCCGCTGAGGACGTCGTCGCCAAGGCGGACACGATTGTCATTTACTCTGACGGTGGCGGCGGGCATCCCGCGCTCCCGCACCTCGATCAGCTCGCGAAGAAGATGGCTGCGGGTTGCGGCTTCGTTTGCCTCCACTACGCCGTCGAGCCTGCCTATGAAAAGGCTGGCTGGCTCAGTGCGGATGGCCAGCCCGTGGCGGTTGCCCCGCCTGGACGTTCTTCAACGGGGAAGGGCGCCAAGGACTTCAAGGACTGGCTCGGTGGCTACTTCGAGCAGCACTGGTCGGTCAATCCGCACTGGTTAGCGGACTTCAAGACCTTGCCCAACCATCCGGTGAGCCGCGGCGTGAAGCCCTTTGCGACGACGGATGAGTGGTATTTCAATATGCGTTTCCGTGACGGCATGGAAGGCGTGACCCCCATCCTCTCGGCGCTTGCTCCAGAGAGCACCATGAACCGGGGGATGGGTGCGCATAGCGGCAACCCAGACGTCCGTAAGATGGTGCTCGAGGAGAAGAAGCCGGCGGTCGTCGCTTGGGCGGTCGAGCGTAAGGATGGTGGCCGTGGTTTCGGCTTCACGGGCGGACATTTCCATAAAGGTTGGGCCAACGACAGCCAGCGGACGCTCGTGCTGAACGCCATCGCCTGGACGGCGAAGGCCGAGGTACCTGCGTTGGGCGTCGCGTCTAAGTTCACGGACGAGCAGCTCGCCGCGAATCAGGACCCCAAGGGCCGCAAGCCCGCCACCCCGGCGCCTAAGCCCGCGGGCACGCCGGCCGCGAAGTAAGTCTGCGGCGAGAGGTTATCTTCGGCCGGAGGTTCGCCTCCGGCCTTTTTGTTGTCCGAGAAAAGCGTTGGGCGGTTTGACCTTGGCCTGCGGGCGTGGAACTTACCCGCATGTCTAAGTCTTATGCGATCATCGGCGGTAACAGTGGCATCGGCCTCGCCACCGTGCACCGCCTCTTGGCGGCAGGTCATCACGTATTTGCCGCCGCGCGCAACGCCGGCCCGCTCGCCGAACTCGGAGTCTCCGTGCAGCCCTTCGACGCCCTCGCGCCCACGCCGCTCGTTTGGCCCGAGAAACTCGACGGGCTCGTCTACTGTCCCGGCACCATCGCCTTGAAGCCCTTTCACCGCCTCACCGAGGAAGACTTTCTCCGCGACTACCGCGTCAACATTCTCGGTGCCATCGCCGCGCTCCAGTCGGCATTGCCTGCACTCAAGGCTTCGGGCAGCGCCTCCGTCGTCCTCTTCTCGACTGTCGCCGTTGCGCAAGGCATGCCGATGCATGCGAGCATCGCTTCGGCCAAAGGTGCGGTGGAAGGACTCACCCGTAGCCTCGCTGCCGAGTGGGCTCCGCTCATCCGGGTGAACGCCGTCGCGCCGTCATTGACCGATACCCCGCTCGCAGGCCCATTGTTAAATTCCGACCTCAAGAAAGAAGCCGCTGGTAAGCGTCACCCCTTACAGCGGGTCGGTTCGGCGGACGAGACGGCGGCACTGGTCGAACATCTCCTTAGCGACCACGCGCGTTTCATGACCGGACAAGTCTTGCGGATTGATGGCGGCCTGTCGTCGGTACGGACATTTGCCTGACAACAAAAAACCCGGCCCCTGGTGAGGCCGGGCCTTGGTCGGCTCCGGAGCGGTTAGATCAGGATGAGCGTGGGCTCTTCCAAGATCTGCTTGAGCGCCTGCAGGAACTGAGCGCCGTTGGCGCCGTCGACCACGCGGTGGTCGCCCGAAAGGCCGATCACCATGCGGTGACCCATGACGATGCGGTCGTTAGCGTCGATCACAGGCTTCTTGATGGTCGCACCCACGGAGAGGATCGCGGCGTTCGGCACATTGATGATGCCGAAGAAGCCCGTCACGCCGTACATGCCGAGGTTGGTCACGGTGAAGGTCGAGCCAGACATCTCCGCGGGAGACAGTTTCTTGGAGCGCGCCTTGCCGATGAGTGCCTTGGCGTCGGTGGCGATGTCGCGGAGCGACTTCGCATGGGCGTCGCGGATGACGGGGGTTACGAGGCCATCTTCGAGGGCCACGCCGAAGGACAGGTGCACCGCAGAGTGCTGGCGGATGCTCGTGCCGGCCCAAGAAGCGTTCACGGTGGGCACGCGGCGGAGCGCTTCGGCGGAAGCCTTCAGGATGAAGTCATTGACCGAAAGCTTGAGAGCGGTTTCGCCGCCTTGTTCCGCGAGGCGCTTGTTCAGCGTTTCGCGTAAGCCCATGAGTGGAGCGGCATCGACTTCGACCTCGAGGTAGAAGTGGGGTACCGTGTTCTTGGATTCTAAGAGACGTCGAGCGATGGTCGCGCGCATACCGCCTACGGGGATATCGGCGTCGGGCTGGATGCCTTTGCCGTCGGCGGGCGGAGCCACGGCGACGTTGATGGGACCACTCGGAGCGGCAGACACGGGAGCGGCCGCGGCGGCAGCGACGTCACGGGCAACCACGCGACCTCCCGGGCCAGTGCCAGTGAGGGTAGCGACGTTGAGGGCGGCCTTCTCGGCCATGCGACGTGCGTAAGGCGAGGCGCTGGTGCGGCTCGCGTCGGATTGCGGGGTCGGTGCGGCGTTCGCGGCTGGTGCGGCGGGCACGCACGGGATGCCCGTGGTTTCAGGGATGGGTGCCTTGGCGGAAGCCTTCGGCGCGGCGGGTTTGCCCTTGGGATCGGGGGCGGTTTCACCGGCCTTGCCGATGGCGCAGATCGGGTCGCCGACCGGGAGCTGGGAGCCAGCTGGCGCGTAGATCTTCAGCACCGTGCCGGGCACCGTGCAGGAAAGCTCCATCGTCGCTTTGTCTGTTTCGACTTCCGCGAGGATGTCACCGAAGGCGACCTTCTGGCCTTCTTTGATATTCCATTTCACCAAGGTACCGACCGACATCGTGTCGGACAACTTGGGCATATCGATAATTTCAGCCATCGTAGTTAAAAGGGTGGGGGATTAGGCGAGGACCTTGAGGGCGGCGGCAACGACGCGCGCGGCGTGGGGGAGCTGCTCGTCCTCCATGCGCTTGCAGTAAATCTGCGGGGCATCGATGGAAGACACGCGGCCGATGGGCGCATCGAGGTCATCGAAGGCCTTGGCTTGAATAATGTAGGCCACCTGGGCGTCGACGCCGCAGAAAGGCTTATTCTCTTCGACGAGCAAGGCGCGGTGCGTCTTGCGAACCGAGGCGAGGATGGTCTCCTCGTCGAGCGGGCGGATGGAGCGGAGGTCAACGACTTCAACGCTGACGCCATGTTCCTTCTCCAGGATCTCGGCGGCCTTGAGGGAGGTGATGACCGCACGGCCGTGGGCCACGATGGTGAGGTCGGTGCCAACACGCTTCACGTCAGCGACGCCGAGCGGGACGATGTAATCATCATCGGGCACCTCTCCCTTGTCGTTATAAAGGATGGTGTTCTCCATCACGTACACCGGGTCGTTGTCGCGGATGGCGGCCTTCATGAGGCCCTTGGCGTCGTAAGGCGTAGCGGGGCAGACGACCTTGATACCAGGGTGCGAAGCCAAAATGGCTTCGGGCGTGTGGGAGTGGGTGGCGCCGACGTTGGTCCCGCCGTTGGCCGGGCCGCGGATGACGATCGGGCAATTGATGAGGCCGCCGGACATGTA
>CAITUF010000069.1 GCA_903895475.1 uncultured Opitutia bacterium
GCCAATGGTTGGTTCAGCTACGCGCCGCTCTCCGGCACCTTCGGTCAGAACGGCCAGGCGCTGCGCTTCACCGGCGTCGGCACCGACTTCTGGATCATCGGCATCCAGGTGCTCGGCATCGCCTCGCTCGCGGCCTCCTTCAACTTCATCTGTACCATCATCAATATGCGTGCCAAGGGCATGACCATGATGCGCCTGCCGGTGTTCACCTGGATGACGCTCGTCACCGCGGTGCTCATCATCCTCGCCTTCCCGGCCATCACCGTCGCCCTGATCGAGCTCATGTTCGACCGCACCTTCGGCGCCAACTTCTTCAACCCCTCCGCCGGCGGCCAGCCCGTCCTGTGGCAACACCTCTTCTGGATCTTCGGCCACCCCGAAGTGTACATCCTCGTACTCCCCGCGATGGGCATCGTCTCGGAAGTTCTCCCGACCTTCTCCGGCAAGTCGCTCTTCGGTTACCCGATCATCGTCTTCTCCGGTGCCGTCATCGGCTTCCTCGGCTTCGCCGTCTGGAGCCACCACATGTTCACCACCGGACTCGGCCCCGTGCCGACCGCCGCGTTCTCGCTCCTCACGATGGCCATCGCTGTCCCGACGGGCGTTAAGATCTTCAACTGGCTCGGCACGATCTGGGGCGGACGGATCCGCTTCACCCCGCCCATGGTCCTCGCCCTCGGCTTCATCTGGATGTTCATGTGCGGCGGTTTCTCCGGCGTCATGCACTCCGCGGCCCCCGCCGACTCCCAGCAGCAGGACAGCTACTTCGTCATCGCGCACTTCCACTACGTGCTCCTCGGCGGCGTGCTCCTCGGCCTGATGGCTGGCCTCTACTTCTGGTTCCCGAAGATTTTCGGTCGTATGCCCAACGCTGGTATCGCTTACCTAGCCACGGGCATGGTCATCCTCGGCTTCAACCTTGCCTTCGGTCCCATGCACTACCTCGGCCTCGCTGGCCAGCCCCGCCGTACGCATACCTACCACGCCGGCAACGGTTGGGAGACTTGGAACTACGTCGCGACCATCGGCGCCTTTATCCTCGGCCTCGGCGTTTTCTTGGCCTTCGTTAATTTAGTCTACACTGCCTTCAAGGGCGTCAAGTGCTCCAGCGATCCCTGGAATGGCCGTACGCTCGAGTGGTCCCTGCCTTCGCCGGTGCCGGAGTATAATTTCGCCCGTAGCCCGATTGTCACCACCCGTGACGTGTTCTTCGAACACAAGCATGGCGTGCATAAGCTGGCCTACGAGAATGACGGCGGCGAAGCCGGCGTCCACATGCCTAGCCAGTCTTGGTTCCCGCTTCTCGCTGGGGCCGGCTTCCTCATCATTGGTTTCGGCATGCCGATGATGGCCATGGGCGTGCCCCACGCTGGTTGGATGGTCGTCTCCGGCCTCGGTGTCTTGTTCCTCGGCATCTGGCTCTGGGCCCTCGAAGGCCCCGGCGGCTATATGCTCAAGACCCCGGATGACCCGCACGGTGCCGCCGCTCAGGCTAAGGCCGCAGCCTCGGCCTACTAATCACTTTTTCGTCACTCCCAACTTTTAGCACCATGTCTCAAGCCGCCGACGCGACGCACGCGCACGCTCCCACCTCCACGGGGATCGACCACAAGAAGCTCATCATGTGGCTCTTCCTTGCCTCGGATTGCATGTTCTTCGGGACCCTGATCTCGACGCACTTGCTCTACCGCAAGCTCTACCCGACGGGCTTTACGGACGCCGAAGGCCACCAGCAGTTCATCCAGAAGCTCTTCAACATCGAGCTGACTTCCTTCTCGACGTTCATCTTGCTGATGTCCTCGTTCCTGATGGCCCTCGCGGTGTCCGCCATGCACAAGGGCCAGTTGAAGTCCTTCCGCCGTAACGTCCTGGGCGTGATTTTTTTCGGCCTAATCTTCTTGGGCTGTCAGGTCTATGAGTTCACCCACTTCTATCATCTTGGCCTGACGATTCAGAACAGCGTGTTCGGCTCGACGTTCTACGTCCTGACGGGTACGCACGGCACCCACGTCGCCATCGGCGTTCTCTGGCTCATCCTGCTCTACTTCTACAGCTTCACCGGCAAACTCACCGGCCACATGGCGGGGCTGGATGTCGAAATCGCGGGCCTCTACTGGCACTTCGTCGACATCGTCTGGATTATCATCTTCACCGTCGTCTACCTCGTCGAATACCTCGGGCCGAGTGGCTTCTGGGGCACGGGTCTGCCGCTCGCCAAATAACCTCCTAGCCACCTTTACGCCATGTCCGACGCCGTCGCCCACGACCCTGACTTCCTCGCCGAAGAAGTCCGCCGTTACCACCATTTCATCACGCTCGCCCTATGGCTGGCTGCCATCACCGGCGCGGAGATCGTCCTGATCTTTTTGCCCGTGCCGATGCCGATTATCCTCACGGCGCTCTCGTTGATGTCCGCCATCAAGTTCTTCGCGGTCATCCTTTGGTTCATGCATTTAATCTACGACCATAAGCTCCTGTTTTGGATCTTCATGTGCGGACTAGTGCTCGCGTTTGCGACCTATTCTGCGCTGCTGGCGTTATTCTCCGTCCAGGATATTGATACGAAGTGGTTTAGCTAAACCCGGCTAATGTGCCGCCTGAGGCTCTTTCTGTTGGCTTGCCTGTGCGTCAGTGCAGGGTGCCGGCAGGAAGAGCTTCCTGCTTTTCGGGGTACGCCGCTCGGGGCAGAAGCGCGCCGCAAACATTGGTTCTCCAGGTTTGCAGCCGAGCTGGATTCGGATTGGGTGTTAACGTTGAGTAAACTCAAATGAACGTCCCGCTCCACTGGCATACCGAGCCGCTCCTCCTGCTTCTCATCGTGGGGGTGTCCTGGGCGTATGCCCTCGCCTGCGGTCCGCTGCGTGCCCGCTGTGCCCCGGGGTTGCCAGCCTACCCGCGTAATTACGCGATTTGTTTTCATCTTGGCGTGGTGGTCGCCTACATTGCGGTCGGATCGCCGCTCGACCAGATTGGCGAAGCGTTCCTCTTCTCGGCGCACATGTTGCAGCACATGCTGCTTATCTATGTCGCCGCCCCACTTATCATTCTCGGCCTGCCGCCGGAGTTGACGGATCCCTTCCTCGAGGCCCGGCCACGGTTGCTCAAGGTTGCCCGGTTCCTGGTTCATCCCCTAGTGGCTGGCTTGATTTTTAACTTCAACTTCTCGGTTTGGCATTTTCCGGAACTGTATGAAGCGGCCTTACGCGACCGCACCCTCCACATCATCGAACACTGGATGATGTTCCTGCCGGCGCTACTCATGGTCTGGCCGCTCGTATCGCGCTCCCGCGTCCTGCCGCGCATTAGCTTCGGTGGCGCCATGATCTATTGCTTTGCGCTAATGATTGCCGACCTGCCGATTTGGGCCGTGCTCATTTTTGGCGAGCACCCGATCTACGAGACCTATCGGCTGGCCCCGCGGATTACTTCGCTGTCCGCCACCGCGGATATGATTCTCGGCGCGTCCATCATGAAGGGCTTCAATGAAGTCTTTGCCTTGGTCAATATGGCCTTGGCGTTCTTCCTTTGGTACAAGCGCGACCGCTGAGACCTCAGTGCTTGGAGGCGCGGCGGAGCAGCGCGACCGCCACCGTGACGACGATGATATTGGGTAGCCAGACTAGGAGGTCTGGCCGGAAGACCGGGTTCTTCACCCAAGCCGCGGCCGAACTTAGGACGTAGTAGCTCAGCGCCACGGCCAGGGCGATGGCGGCGTTGACGAAGGTTTCCGAGCGACCGACGCGAACCGCGAGCGGGACGGCGAGTAGCGCGAGCGAGAAGATAGAAAACGCGGCAGCAAGATGTGCCATCAGTTGCGTGCGTGGCATCATCTGGCTCTCGGCGAGTTGGGCGGGCGTGGCGTTGGGTGGCACCTGCCAGCCCTTATCCATGAGTTCGAGTAGCTCCGAGGTGGTATGCCAGCGCAGTTTCTTTTCGTAGCCGCTGCCATCTTTAAAGACGCCGCTGACCGGGAATTCTAGCGGAGCCTGCCCGGCTTCCTTGGTCACGGACGGGAACTTGAAGCCATCGTCTCCCGGCCGGCGGGTGTCGACTTGGGCGGAGATGGCAACCAAGCGCAGCACCGCAGAACCGTCCGGCTTATCGACCTTCGTCAGGCGGCCTTCGGCGGTATGGATTGTCTCGAAGAGACGGCCCTCGGCGTCGAGGCGCCAGATCCAGAGGTCGCGGAGTACGGGGCCATTGCGCTCGCGTGCTTGGATAATCAGGCCCTTGAACTGACGGTTAATTTCCCCGGGCGTGATGAGGCTCGCCGGGTTTTCCTTGACCGACCCCATCAAGACCCGGCGGTATTCGTCATTGGAGCGTGTGGCGACCTCGAGGTTAATCCACGCGGCACAAAGCGCGAGGGCCGCGGCGAGCCAGAGGGCGGGCGCGGCAATGCGGAGCAGGCTCAAGCCGCCGGCTTTCATCGCCGTCAGTTCGTGTTGCGCGCCCATTCGCCCGAAAGTCATGAGCACGCCCGTGAGCATTCCCATCGGGAGCACGTAAGGGATGAGCCCAGGTAAGAGTAGGCCGATCAGTTCCAGTCCCTCAAAAGCGGTAACGCGACCGCTCGCGATGGCGTTGGCGACTTGGCTCAGGATGTTGCCAGCCGCCAGCACAAAGATGAAGGCACCCGAGGCCACGCCGCCGGCGACGGCGGTCTCGGTCAAGACATGGCGATCTAAGATGCGCACACGCTTATCCAAACCTCCGCCCGGAAATTGTCCAAGGCCAAAGCCTTAGGGCGCCCGTGGCTGGTCGAGGTTGACCGGTAAGGCACCGCCCCAGATGGGCTCCAGCTCCGTCGACTTCATCCAGCCCCCTTTGCCGTCGGCGGAGGTGACATACGTGTGGCCGTTCAGTTTGCGGCCCGTTCGGAGGACGTCGCCCTCAGCGGTCCCGTTTAAGGCTTCGCCGAGGACCGTCGGGGTCAGTTTGACGGGGACGTCCGTGCGGCGCACGACCGCGCGGCTGGCGAGGGTGTAAGCACCGTAAAGTCCTGGGATACTCAGGGCGAACAAGGTCGCGCTGGTGATGAGGATACGCTGGGTCCAATCGCCCATGGCTTGGCGGCGTAGTTTGGGGACGAGGACCGCTAAGAGCGTGCCCCAGAAGCCAATGGCACCAAGGATCAGCCAGAGGTCCGCACCGAGGAAGGCCGCGTAGTTTTCGGACCAAGTCTGCGTGGGGCGATCTGTCCCGCCGGCGCCCAGCGCGTGCTTGATGCCAGCTAAGGCCACGGGATCGCGTGGGCTCAAGAGTAAGGCTCGTTCCCAGCAGACCATCGCGCGCCCCTTGTGCCCCAGCTTCCACTCGGCGTTGCCGATGGCGGAGAGTAACTCGGCGGTGACTCCATCCGCTTCGGCTTGGGCGCGCCAAGTTTGGAGGGCCCCGACGAAGTCGCCGCGTTCGTAGGCGGCTTCACCCACGCCGGCCTGCAGGGGCGCGGTAGCACCCAAGATCCAGAGGGCGAGTAATGACAGGTGGCGGCTCATAGTTGTGCCTCCAACGTGTTAAGCATCGCCTGGAGTTGCGCGTCCTCGGCGATAGTTTGGCGGGCGTCTTTTGCACCGTATTTTTCGCCATCAGCCGCTAGGAAGATGGCCTCAATCAGGGTGGGACTCGCCATCGGCAAGGCCCGGAGGATATCGCTTTGCGTGAGCGCGAGGGGCTCGGCCTTGAGGAGTGGGGCTGCACCGGTGCGCAGGCCTTGGGTCATCGCTCGAGCGTAGGCGGCGTAGTCTTGGCGACGGTAGGCGTCCTGCGCGGCGGCCCGGGCTCGACGGAGGTTACTCCGCGCCTGGCGCCGGATGAGGAACTCGGGGTGGGCGGCGAAGTAACCGACAACGCTGATAACCGCCGTGGCCAGTAAGAGCGCCACCAGAGCTCCGGTGTTGGATAACCAGAAGGGCTGAGAAGCCGCGAGGGGTTCGATCTTCGCCACGCCTTTCACGCCGGCGGCGACGGTCGGGGTGAGTAGTCCGGTGACCATCTTGGCCGCTGGGGTGCCGACCTTGGCCGAGGGGTCGATCGTCACTAGTTCAACCTTGGCGGGAGCGTTACCACTGACCTTCACTGCGACAGAGGCGAACTCGACGGTCTCAAATTTTTTGCTGTCTGGGTTGAAGGTCGGGAACCGGATGGCCGGGGTCTTGAGGTCGCCGGGGAGGCGCGGAACTAGCGTGTAGATGAACGTGCGACGGCCTTCGCTGCGCCGCTGCCGCAGTTCAGAGGCCAGTGCGATGTCCCAATTATCCGTACCAGGAATCTCCGGCGCAATGATGCGTTCTAAATTACCTTCTCCGACCAGCGTGAGTTTAAGTTTAATCGGCTCGCCGACCTCGGGGAAGCGGTTGGAGAGGTCGGGTGGCGTGACCTCCAGTTTGCCAATCGAACCGCCCCAGTCAGCGGGCCGGCCGGTTTCGGGGACGTGTTCGACGGTCAGTTTACGGCGGAAGCTGAAAGGGCGGTCCCGGCCGGAGATATTGAGTGAGCTGATTCGGTCGCCGGTATTCACGAGCATGATGCCGCTCAGGCTGAACTCGCCTTGGCCCGCGCGAATCGGCGTGAGGTCGAAGGGCTTCATCAGGCCAAGCCCATCTTGCAGGGGCTGGGTGAAGGACGACCCTTCGGTTTGGAAGGTGAAGCCTTCGGCCTCGCATTCGAGTCCGAACGACCCCGTCACCGTCTCCTGTTCGCTGCCGCGCATGACGACGCTGCCCGCGATCTTCTCGCCGACATAAAAGGTGCGCTCAGGGAGGACGAGCTCGGCGCGGGCCCGGCCTTCTTTGCGGTAGCCAGTCTTGTTGCTGACGATGAGGTTGATGGCGGGCACGAGCACGATCTGCGAAGGGAAGCGGACGTTGAAGGCTGGCAGAACATAGGTGCCTTCTTCTTCTGGGGCGACGCCCGAGAAGTTGAGCGTGGCCTCCGTCGCGTTGGCGCGAAACACCTGCCCAGAAAAGCGGAGAACCATCCCGCGCGGGGGCTTGATTTCTCTGCCGACCTGATTGGATGGACCGAGGATATCGTCGGACTCAATCCGTACCTGGAGGCGGAAGGGCTGACCGGGCCCGCAAACCGGTGGAGTGATTTCCCAGGTGACGTGGTTCTCGGCGCGGACGAGGCTGGCCGCGATAAAACAGGCGAGGATGGCGAAGCAGGCGCGCATCTCAGTAATCCTTCTTCTTCGCCTCACTCGAAGGTTTGTTCCCGCCAGGGCTGTTGCCGGGTTTATCGCTGGTCGGCATCTTGCGACCGAACTCACCCTTCAGGCTTTCGAGCGAACTACGGGCTTCCTGTTCGGACATGCGCTTCTCTTGGCCTTCGCGGGGATCGGTCTTCCCGCCCGAGCCACCCTTCGGTTTTTGCATGCCCTCAGGGAAGAAGTTCTCGTCATCATCGCCTTCGCCTTCGGCGTTCTGTGGGAGCTTATCCGGCGGGATGCGCTTGGCCAATTCGCGGATGACCTCGCGGAGTTCTTCCTGCTTCTTCCGTTGGTCGGCGATGGCTTCTTCGAGTGCGAGGGTTTCCTTCTTCAGTGCGCGCAGGAGTTCCTCGATGGCCTCCGCATTCTGCAGCGAGGGCTGGTCTTGTGTATTGAGTTCGTGGGCGCTACGGAAATCGCCGACGGAGCGGACCCAGCTGGCGATGACGCCGGCGCGCTTCGCGACCATGGCCTCTTCCTTGGGAATGAGTTTCTTGACGGTGCGGTAAGTGCCGATGCCGCCGCCGAGGGCGGACACCGCCGGAACGTAGTCGGGCTCCTTGCCGTCCGCTTTGGCCTTATCGATGATTTCGATTTGGTCCTTCATATCCGAAATATCGGCGTCCGACGCTTCGAGGTAGGAGCGGGCGATGGAGAGTTCAGTGACGTCGCCGACCGTCTTCCCGCCGAGGGCGACCTTGCCGCGGCCGAACCGCACGTGGCCGAGGTTATGCAGAGCGGGTAGGCGGAGTACGTCGTCGTTGCGAGCCAGCGAGGCTTTCAGTGCTTCCTCCGCCCCGACGAGGTCACCTTGTTGCAGGCGCAGCGTGCCGCGGTTGTGCAGTTCGCGGGTGTCGAGCAGGGCGAGTTCGTCAGGGGTCTTCTCGGCGGCGAAGGCCGTCGCCGCGATGAGGAGCAGGGGAAGAAGCGATTTCATCGGATGGGCGTTCGGCGGGTGGAAAGAAGCGATTCGAGGACAATCAAGGCGAGGGCTAGCGAAAGGAACCATTCTTCGCGGGGGACGCCGCGGCGCGTCGCGCCCGTGCCATCGGTGCCCGCTTGGATGGCGAGGCGGAGGGCTTCCATGCCTTCCCCCGCTTGGCCGAGGCGCACGAAACGGCCGCGGGTGATTTCCGCGACCTGGGTGAGGGTGGCTTCATCCAGTCGGCTGCGAATCTCTTCACCGCTGGAATCTTTGAGGGTGTCGGGCGAACCTAGCGCGCTGATCACGGTAATCGGGCCGCCCGCCGGTGTACCGACTCCGATGCTGTGGACCACCAACCCTTCGCGGGCGAGTTTCTTCGCCGCGTCAATACCGCCGGCCTCGAGGTCTTCCCCGTCGGTGAGCATCAAGACAAGCTTGCGGTTACGGTTCTTAGCGAAGGCCGCTTCGGCCTCTTCTAAGGCACGGCCGATATCCGTACCAGGTACTTGGATGCTCGATGTATCCGTCTCTTCCAGCGTGCGGAAGAACGCGTCGTAGTCGCGGGTTAAGGGACACTGGAGGAAGGCTTGGCCGGAGAAAGCCACCAGGCCGACGCTGCCGGTGCCCTTGCGGCGCACGAAGTTCGCAATGGAAGCTTTGGCCCGTGCGAGGCGGTTGGGCCGCATATCCGCGACGAGCATCGACTTCGAGACATCGAGTACGAAGACCACATCTTCAGTGGTGGCGCGTTGCTCGGTGATTTCGACGCCCCAACGCGGCCCGGCCAAGGCGACGCCGATGAGGGCGATGGCGGTGGTGACCGCGAGGTCCTTGCTGAAGCGACGGGTCGAGGAGTAGCCGGCAGTCAGGCGACTTAAGAGGCGCTCGGCCGCAAAGGCCGCCAAGCCCTTGCGGCGGCGGTTCTCCGTCCAGCGCAGCCCAGCGAAGCCAGCAAGCGCGACGACAACGGCGACGGCGAGGAGCCAAGGGGTCTCAAAATGGAAGTCGGCGAAGTCCATGGATCAGGGCGCGCGCGGGCGGTAGAGCCCGAGGAGGAGTTCGGCGAGGAGTAGGGTGAAGGCGGCGACAATCCAAGCGTAGCGGTGGCTCTCGAAGGTGACGCTCTCGCGGATCTTCACCTCGGTCCGTTCGAGGCGATTAATTTCTTCGTAGACGCGGGAGAGCTCGTCCTTATCCAGGGCCCGGAAGAAGCGGCCGTTGGTCAGCTTCGCCATCTTCTCCAGCATTTCGTAGTTCGCTGGGTTGATGGTCTGCATCGGAATCGTCTTACCGAAGGGATCGCGGATAATCTTGCCCGTGCGGATGTCGAATTGCGGCAGCACGGTGGGCTCATTCTTGCCTAGGCCGACCGTATACATGCGGATGCCGAGGGCTGCCGCGAGTTCGGCCGACGGCACCGGCAGGATCGCCTTGCTCATGTTATCGTCGCCATCGGTGAGGAGAATGAGGACCTTCGAGTTCTTGCCCTTCAGGTTCTTCATTCGATCGAGCGCCATGGCCACGCCGTCGCCAATCGCCGTGCCGGCTTCGCGGATGATGCCGATGTGCATACGGTCGACACCCTTGCTGACCCAGTCCCGGTTAATGGTAATCGGGCTGAGGAGGTAGGGCTTGCCGGAGAAGACCACGGCACCGATGCGGTCATCCGTGCGCTTCGTGATGAAATCTTGGATAACCGTGTAGCTCGCCTGCCAGCGGGTGACTTCTTCCCGCGGCGTGCTCATGTCTAAAGCCATCATCGACCACGAAAGGTCGACCACGAGCATGATGTCCAAGCCCTCGGTTTCTCGCTCGATTTCCTTACTGACGGTCCGGGGTCCGGCAATGGCGACAATCAGGGCCGCCACCGTGGCGAGACGCAGGAAGACGCGCAGCGAGCCGGTCGCTTCGCGCACGGGCGCGGACACGGCGCGCAAGAGGCCAACGTCGGGATAGAGCAGGGCCGCGGCTTGGCCGGATTTTCCACGCAACCACGAGTAGAGTGGGAGTAACGCGAGGAAGATCAGCACCCACGGGTGTTCGAATTCGAAGCCAAGTTCGTTCATGGGCGGGTCGGGGATGGCGTGGCGAAGGCCCGGCGCGAGGCTTCGACGCGTTGGACGGCTTCGCGTACTTGCGCGATGAGGATGTCAGGGGCTGCAGTCGCACCCGCAAATTTCGCGAGGTCGGCGGTCTGTAAAGCGGTCAGTAAAAGGCTTTGGGCTGGCAGGTAAAGCGGTAGGGTTTCCAGCCGGGCGGCCAGTTCCTGCGTCGAGAGGCTAGCGGCAAGTTGTCCGTCGGTCGCCGCGAGGAAGTCCCGGAGTCCATGCGACACCAGTGCAGCGGCGGCGGGACCGGCGGTGCGGGCGGCTTGTTGCAAGGTTTGTTCAAGAACCTGTTGGGCGGAGGTCAGCGCTGGCCGTTGGCGCCGGCGGCGGGCGACTTCCAGCAGCCCGAGGGTGATGATTAAGGCGATGCCGAAGGCCACAGCGCCCCAATAGGATTCCCACCAGCCCGGCGGAATCACAGCTTGCGGGCCTTGCAGCACCAGCGGGGTATCGTCGGCGGCGAGAAAGATCATCGGCGGCGACGGCGCTCGAAGAAGCGGCTTAAGGTAGGAGCGACCGAGGCCTCGGCATCGAGGCGAACAACATCGACGCCGGCGCGGCCTAAGGCGGCACTGGTAGCGGCGAGCCGGGCTTGAGCCGCTGCGGTGAAGCGGGCACGGAGGCTGGCCGAACTAGTATCGACTTCACGGATCTCGCCGGTTTCGGCGTCTTCTAAGGCGACAATGCCGACGTCAGGTAGGATGTATTCGCGTTCGTCGACGAGTTGCACGCAAGCGGTGTCATGGCGGGCGTTAAGCTCGCCGACGGCGGCGGCCATAGCGTCCTCGCCTTCGGGGCCAGCCAGGAAGTCGGAAACGACAAAGACCATCGCCCGGCGCTTGAGTGCGCGGGCGAGGCGGCGCATCGGCGTGGCAAAAGCGGTTCGTTTGGCGAGCGGTGGGTGGTCGAGCACATCGCGGATGAGGCGCAGGACATGGCGGCGACCCTTCTTGGCGGGAATCCAGAGTTCTTCACGGTCGGTGAAGAGCAGCAGCCCGACCTTATCGCCGGCCTTAAGGGCGGAGACAGCGAGCGCGGCGGCCACTTCCGCGGCGCGTTCGCGTAAGGTCACCCGGCCGGAGCCGAAGCCGGCGGAGCCAGAGATGTCGACCGCGAGTACCATCGTCAGTTCGCGTTCCTCGCGGTAGAGGCGGATGAACGGCTTGCCAGTGCGGGCGGTGACATTCCAGTCGAGCGCGCGCACGTCGTCGCCAGGCACATATTCGCGGAGCTCTTCGAAGTCGGTACCGCGACCCTTATAGCGCGAGAGGTAGGCGCCGACCATCGCGTCGTTGACCATGCGCATAGCCACAATCTCGACGCGCTGGGCGCGGCGGAGGGTGTCCTGGGCAGAAGTCGGGACGACGGGGTCCACGGGCGGGGCAGCGGGCGGATTAAGGGACCTTCACCGCGTCGAGGACGCGGCGGACGATGGCGTCAGCGTCGACGCCTTCGGCGTCCGCTTCATACGTGAGGATGAGGCGGTGACGGAGCACGTCGGGCGCGATATCCTTAATATCCTGAGGGGTGACGTGGTCGCGGCCCTGCAGGAAGGCCCAAGCCTTGGCGGCGAGGGTCAGGTTGATGGTCGCGCGCGGGGAGGCACCGAACTGTACGAGTTTCTTTAAGTCTGGGCCGCCTTCGTGGGGGCCGCGGGTGGCGAGCACGAGCGAGACGATGTAGTCACGCACGGGGTCGGCGACATGGATGGCGTCGACTGCCTGGCGGGCTTCCATGATTTCCTGTTGGGAGATGACCGGGCTGACGTCGAGCTTCGGCGAAGTGGTCGCCATCGCGTCGAGGATTTTACGCTCTTCATCGCGGGTCGGGTAGCCAATGTTCAGCTTTAGCATGAAACGGTCGACCTGTGCTTCCGGCAGCGGGTAGGTGCCCTCTTGGTCGATCGGGTTCTGCGTGGCGAGGACGAGGAACGGTGTCGGTAGGCGGTGGGTTTCACCGCCGAGCGTGACTTGGCGCTCTTGCATCGCTTCGAGAAGGGCCGATTGCACCTTGGCGGGCGCGCGGTTGATTTCGTCAGCGAGGATGAAGTTCGCGAAGATCGGGCCCTTCTTCACGCTGTATTCACCAGACTTCGGATCGTAAATCAGCGTGCCGACGATGTCGGCAGGCAAAAGGTCGGGCGTGAACTGAATGCGCGCGAAGTTCGCTTGGACCGTTTGGGCGAGCGTGCGGACCGAGAGCGTCTTGGCGAGGCCGGGGACGCCTTCGAGGAGGACGTGGCCATTACCGAGGAGGCCGATGAGCAGGCGGTCGACGAGGTATTGCTGGCCGACGACGACGCGAGCGACC
>CAITUF010000070.1 GCA_903895475.1 uncultured Opitutia bacterium
CCCGATAGGCACGAAAAGGCCGACCCCGCGGGGTCGGCCTTTTCGTGCCTATTCTCCGGAGGTCAGGAAGCCGATGAGCTGACGGCGCGGGGCGAAGGCGAGAAAATGACGGGAGAAGAATTCCGCCCCGAGGATACCATCGAAGTCCACTGGTAGGATTTCCTTCCGGAGGCTCGCCGGTAACCGGCCTGTGTGGAGGTTGTCCGCCGCAAATTCCGCACCGAGCTTCATCGGGACGTGAAAGGAATCCGTCTGGAACCAGCCCCCGAGGAAATAGACGTGAAAGTCGCGGCCCTTGCCGGCTGAGGGGAAATTCTCAATCACCGGGTGCTCGAGAAAGGTCAGCTGAAAGCCGGTGTCTAGGCGCAACCGATACTCGCGGTCGCGGATTACAACCTGAGTGCTGAGCTGCCCGTTCTCTGTCTTAAGGCGGAAGCTCCGGTCGCGGATGAGCGTGATCTCCGTCGTCGCGGTGCAAGTGCGCTTGGCGGCGTTAAGCGTCCAGTCGAACTCGCCAATGATGTCCATGCCCAACAGACCGGCGCAAGGGGTGCCCAGGAATTGGATGAGTTTCGGCACGCCGATAATGGGCTTACCAGGCTTGCCGGTCATAATGGGCTTCAGCGCAAAGGTGCGCTCCGCGAGCGTCAGGCTCGGCGCCATGCCGTAACTGATGGCCGTGCCAGTATCGAACAGCCAGCGTTGGTTGTTAATCTCGACGAACAAGTGGCCGCCTTGGAAATGGAGGGGGTAAGTGGCCATATCCGTAGGCACATCTTGCCCACCCGGCCGAAGCCCCACAAGCGACATCTCGCCAGGGAATTGTAAAAGAAGTATTAAAAATTACTTCTGACCCCAAGCGGGCGGGAGGTCGGGGAGGGTCGCCGTGATGATTTCGGCGATGGCTTGGCGCTCCGCCGCCGGGAGGAAAGCGTAGTCCGCCGGGGGGCTTTCGGCCCGGAGGATGGTCCCCAAACGGGTGAGGACCAAGGTCCGCAGTTCCGGCGGGAAGCCGCGGAAGGATTCGCTGTAGATGAGGGGGCTGCACCGGTAACGGAAAAGCCGCGTCTTGAGGTCTAGGTCGCGGAGCGACCGGCCCTGTCCATCAGCCCGCCGACCTTTCGCATAAGCTTTCTCGAAGTCGCCATCGCCGTGGAGGCCATCGCTCGGTAACGCCGGTTCATCCCGGCAGAGCAGCGCAGCAACTACCTTGTCGGCTTCGCTCGCCAGGGAGACGAGCGTGGAGCCAGCAAGCGGTGCATTGGCTGGTAACTGCAGGATTTCGCGGGTCGCTGGCCAGCGAGCCAAGGACAGGCGGGCCGTCTGGTTGGCAGCGGCGATGACGTTATGGACGTAGACTTGGTGATCGTGGATACTCAGCGCGACGATGTCGCTCGTCGGCTTTGGGTAGCGGCCAATGTCGAAGTAGTCTTTCAGCGTTTGCAGGGTGACGCCGCCCTTGCCATCGCTGGTGCGAAAGTCGGCCTCCGTCTTACCTACGGTATTTCCACGATGGCGAAAGGGGCTGGGCGCACCCGTCACATACCAGCCGCCCCAGCGATCCGCATAGGGGGTGTCTGGCTCGAGGTTAGAAATACTGGAGCCGCTCAAGGCTTCGCCTTCCGCGTCGGGCATGATGGAGCGGGCCCGCAGGCTCGGCGTGCGTTCATAGCTCTTGTGGCAGGAGAGGCATTGGTTGTCGCGCTGAAGTAGCGGCTTTTCGCCGTCCTCTTGCGCATCGAGCAGATAGAAGGTCGCCCCGAGGACGGGGTCGAAGAGCGTCACTTCAATGGCGCCGCCCGGCACCCAGCCGACATAGGCTTCGTCCGAGAAGAAGAGGACGCGGGGGTTCTTCGGGCCAATGAGCGCGCGTTGATGGCTGGTCTTGCTGAAAACGAGGATTTGCGAATCGAGGGGAATGTCGAGTTGTTCGAGCAGCCAGCGGAGCCGTCGGCGGGCGGGCCAGCCGCGGATTTCGTCGGCCTGCTTTTGAAAGGCCTCGTTAAGTTTAGTCGCCCGGTCGTTCGGCTTCGTCGCCGAATAGTTGATCGGCGGGTCTTCAAAAGGCTCGGCTTCTTGACTGCGCGCCGTGGCGGCGATCAGCAACAGGCCCAGCCCCAAGAAGAGATTCCGGCGTATGCGGGGAGGCGTCTTCATGCGGATAGCCTACCGCACGGGGAGGGGGAGGACAAGGTCAGCCTCCGCCCGCCAGACAGTGTCTCGGGTTATTAGCCGAACACGCCGGCGGCTTAAGCGGATGGCTTCAGCGCGTTCGGCTAGAGCGAGAACTTAGTTGGCGTTCGCCGCTGCCGGCATCAGCAGGGCGCGTAGTTTACGGTAGGCCCGTTCCTCCAACTGTCGCACCCGCTCGCGGCTGACGTTGAGACGTCCGCCGACTTCGTCGAGGGTCCATTCAGCGCCGTCGCTCAGCCCGTTGCGGAGCTCGATAATCAGGGCTTCGCGATCGTTCAGCGTCCGCAAGTGTGCGCGGATGAGTTCGGCGTCGAGTCGCAACGTAGCTTGGTCGGCTGTCCCCGGTGCCTCGTCATCGCGGAGAGTTTCGCCTAGCGTCAGCTCGCCGTCTTCGCCGATCGGGGCATCGAGCGAGACGTTGCTTTGCGAGAGTCGGCGCAAAGACGCTACTTTATGTTCATCTTCCTGCATCACCGCCGCGAGCTCGGCGTCCGTCGCCTCGCGCCCCTCGCTCTGGAGCAGGGTCGCCGCAGCGCGGCGCAGGACTTTGAGGGCTTCGCGGATATTGCGCGGGAGGTCGACCACGCGGCGGCGGCCAATCTCCGCCATGATGAGACTATAGATGGCCCAGCTGGCATAGGTGTTGAAGCGCACCTGTTTCTCGGCGAGGAAACGTTCCGCCGCAATGACGAGGCCATGGTTGGCGGCACTAGTCAGTTCCTCGCGCTCCTCCAGGGTGTGGGCATACTTGCCAGCACAGTAGACCGCGAACTTGAGGTTATGGCGAATGAGCTCGTCGCGAGCCTGGAGTGCATCGGCCGTGAACTGACCTTCCGCGAGGCGCCCGGCTTGGATGCGCACAGCGAGCTGCAGCTCTTCGGCGGCGGTCAGGATTTTATGCTGCCCGGCTTGCTGCAGGTAGGCTTGGTAGCCGGAGATTTCGATGGCTTCGCCGGCTTCGAAGGCGTCCGGCGTCTCTTCGGCAGCGTCGATGACGGGGCGGAGCAAGGCCTGCTCGGTGGGCAGGCGATCAAGGGTGGTCGGGGTGACAGGCGTGGCGGTGGGGATGAGTGTGATCATAAAAAAAGTGATGGGCCTCTATATAAGGGGCTCCTAAAAGGCCTTTTGGGGGACACGTTTTCCTAACCAACTGATAATCAGTGAAATAAAATCGTATTATACTTTCAGTACCCCCGGCGGTGGTCGTCTGGGACGGACACCTTGGGCTTGGTCTGAGGCTCAGCCGACAGTATACCCGAGGGGCTTGGAATCGCAAGGGGGGTGTCAGCGATTTTCTAAAAAAAGGGTTCCGCAGACCCGGCGGGTGGATTGACTGTTCGGCATGCTGCGTACCCCCTGCTTGGCCCTAATGCTGGCCACCGCTTTGGCTCAGGCCGACCTTGTCGAGTCGAACCGCGATACGTCGATTGCGCCCACCAAGGACTTTTGGCTCCACGCCAATGGACGTTGGAATCAAGCGAACCCCATTCCGGCCGATCGCTCGGTCTACAATTCCTTCGCTTGGCAGGATGACCTCATCAAGAAGGACCTGCTCGCGATTAACGCTGACTTGTTAGTGAAGAAGGACGCCGACGGCGACCAGCGCCGCCTCGCTGATTTCTGGCGCTCCGCCCTTGGGTTTGAGCATGGCCCGACCGAGCTGCCCGCAGGCTTGCGTGGCGTGTTGGCTAAGTTGGACGAGGCGAAGACCCCGCAGGCGTTACTGGATGCCTCGGCGGCTCTCTACGCCGAAGGCACCGGCTCCTTCCTGGGTGTCTTTGCCTCTCAAGATAAGAAGGACGAGACCAAGGTTGCTCTGTATCTCTGGCAGGCTGGGCTTTCCCTGCCTGAGCGGGCTTTCTATTTTAGCGACGAACCCGCCACCAAGCGCGTGCGCGACGCTTTCCCGGCGCACGTCGCCAAGATGTTGGGTTTCCTGGGCTACGATGCCGCGCGCGCCCAGCAGGCTGGTGCCGCCGTTCTCGCCTTCGAGGTCAAGCTAGCCGAAGTCTCCTTGCCGATGGTGAAACTGCGTAACCCCGATGCGCATTATCACCCCATGGCTTGGGCCGAAGTCGATGCCCTCACGCCTGGCCTGCGCTGGGAAGCCGCCACCCGCCGCGCAGGCGCCCCCGCCGTCACTCGCGTCATTGTCGGCCAGCCTGATTTCCTTAAGGCGCTCGCCCGCATCCTCGCTGAAACTCCCGCCGAAGATATTCGCGACTACCTTCGCTTCCAAGCGATCTCGGGCTACGCTTCCATCCTGAACGCAACCACGGCCAAGGCCGCTTTTGAATTCGAAGGCGTCGTCCTGACCGGGGCCAAGCAGCAACGCAGCCTCGAGGAGCGTGCCCTGAAGATGCAGGATGGCGCCTTGGGCGACTTGATGGGCAAGGAATATGTGGCCCGGCGGTTCTCGCCGGCGCAGCGCGAACGTTTCCGTCTGGTCTGCGAAAATGTCCGGACGGCCTTCGCCGCCCGGATTCGGAAACTGGAGTGGATGGACGCCGAGACGCAGGCCTGGGCCTTGCGTAAACTCGCAGCAATTAAACTGCGCGTGGGCTATCCCGATAAATTCCGCGGCTATGAAGGTGTCGAGATTCGTGCCGACGGCCTGGCCCAGAACTTAGTTAACGTTAGCAAGTGGTCCCGGGCGCGTACTTTCGCCCGCGTGGGTGGGTCGCCCGAACGCGAGGAGTGGGGCATGCGTCCTTACACGGTGAACGCCTACTACAGTCCCTTGAACAACGAGATTGTCATGCCCGCCGCTATTCTCGCGGTACCGACGTATGACGGCGAATTGCTCGACGACGCGGTCCTCTACGGTTTCATTGCCTGTACGATTGGCCACGAGCTCACGCACGGTTTTGATGATTCCGGCCGCCGGTTCGGTCCGACGGGCCGCCTGGAGCAGGGCTGGTCGCCACCGACGGAAAAGGCCTTCCGGGATCGATGCGACTTGATTGTCGCTCAGTACGATAAGGAAGAGCCGTTGCCGGGTATTCGCGTCAACGGTAAGCTCACCTTGGGCGAGAACATCGCCGATATTGGTGGCGTCGAAATCGCCCTCGACGCATTCCGTACGACGGAGGCCTATCGCTCGGGTCGGCTGATTGCCGGGCAGACGCCCCTCCAACGCTTCTTCCTCGCCCACGCGTTTGCCTTCGCCGGCAACATCCGGGCGGAGACGCTCCGTAATCGCCTGCTGTCTGATACGCACTCGCCAATGCCCCAGCGGATCAACGTCGTGCTACGCAACGTGGATACCTTCCACGAGGTCTTCGGCACCAAGCCCGGCGATGGCATGTGGCTCGACCCTAAGGATCGCGTCAAAATTTGGTAACCCTTTCCTATGCGCCATCTCCTCCTCCTGCTGTGCGCCTTCACTATGGCCGGCGCCGCACCTGCGGCTCCGCCGAAGGCGCCCAACATCCTCATGATCATTTCGGACGACCATGCTTGGTTTGATTATGGGTTCATGGGTTCGAAGGCGGTCAGCACGCCCCACCTCGATAAACTGGCGGCCGAGTCGCGCGTCTTCCCGCGCGGCTATGTCACGAATTCCCTTTGCGGCCCCAGCCTCGCCTCCATCTTGACCGGCCGGCACGTCCATCGCCATGGCATCACCGGCAACGACCCGCTTGTGCCCGCCTCCGTGTCCCCAGCGGCGCGACAGAAGAGCGCGGCGTTCCTCGAGGGCCGCGCCCAGATGATCAAACTCTTCCAGCAGTCCCCGCATCTCCCACGCTTGTTGGGTGAGCAGGGCTACGTGAGCCTGCAGACGGGTAAGTGGTGGATGGGCGACTACACGACGGGCGGGTTCACCGAGGGCATGACGAAGGGAGGGCGGCATGGCGACGTTGGCCTCGATATCGGCCGCAAGACTTTGGCTCCACTCACGGAGTTCATCACCCGTGCGAAAAAAGACGGTAAGCCGTTCTTCGCTTGGTATGCGCCGATGCTGCCGCATGACCCGCACACGCCGCCGGAACGTTTGCTCGCTAAGTATCGCGATCGGTCGCCCACGCCACAGGCGGCCCGCTACCATGCGATGGTCGAATGGTTTGATGAAACCATCGGGGAGATTCGCGCGCATCTCGAGAAGGAAGGGATGACGCGCGATACGGTCATCGTCTACGTCACGGACAACGGCTGGATTCCGCGCACGGACAAGCCGGTCGTTGATTTTGAACGCTCCAAGCAGTCACCCTTTGATGGCGGCGTTCGTACCCCGATTCTCGTGAGCTGGCCTGGCCACATTAAGCCGACGACCATTCAGGCCCCGGCCAGCGCGGTTGATCTGATGCCGACTTTGCTCAAGCTCGCCGGTGCCAAGGTGCCAGCCGATGGTGACGGTCTTGACTTACTAGACGATGCGGCCCTGCGGGCCCGCCCGTTTGTCGCCGGGCAGAACTCGACCCATGATATTCGCGAGCTCGGCCGCCCCGCCGCCAGCTTACGCTACCGCTGGTTGGTCGCGGGCGACCTCAAGCTCATCGTTTCGAGTGGCCTAAAGACTGGTATGACGGCGAGTGGCTCTACCGACGCCACCGAGCCGCCGCGCCTCTTTGACCTTAAGGCCGACCCATACGAACTCCGCGACCTCGCCGCGGAGCGCCCGGCCGAGGTGAAGCGTCTGACCACCCAGTTGGATGCCTGGTGGGATGGGCGCTGAGCTTTTATTTGGAACTATCCCCCGTCCTTGCCCTCTCATCTTTATCTCTATGCGCCCGCTCCTCCCCCTCCTCGCTCTCATGTCCGCCACCGCTTTTGCCGCCGACCTTACTTATTACATCGGTACCTCCGGCCCTCAGGCGAAGGGTATTTTACGCGGTACCATCGATGCGGAGACGGGTAAACTTTCCGCCCCCGTCGTCATCGCTGAGGCGAAAGGGGCTTCCTTCCTGGCCTTGAGCAACGACGGTAAGGTCTTGTACGCGACCGCCGAAATCGCGGGTGGCGGCGTCGCCGCCTATCGCCTATCGGCCGATGGTAAGGCGACCTTCCTGAATGTTCAGGACACGAAGGGCAAGGGCGCCACCCACGTCTCGGTCGATCAAACGGGCAAGTTCCTCTTCGCCGCAAACTATGGTTCGGGCTCGGTGGCTTGCTTGCCGCTCCAAGCGGATGGCTCAATCGGCGCGGCCAGTAGTTTCTTTCAGCAGGAAGGTTCGGGGCCGAACAAGGGCCGCCAAGCGGGTCCGCATGCCCACGGCATTTATCCGGACGTGGCGAACCGTTTTGTTTACGTGCCCGACCTCGGCACGGATGATATCTTCATCTACCGCTTTGATGCGACTAAGGGCACCTTGACCCCAAATGAGCCTAAGTCTGGTCGTGTGGCACCTGGTGCGGGTCCCCGTCACCTCGCCTTCCATCCCAAGGGTGGCTTTGCCTATGTCTGCAACGAGATGCTCCTGACGGTGAGCACCTTCAGCGTGGACGCATCAACGGGCGCCATGAAGGAGGTGCAGGTCCTACCGACGCTACCCGAAGGAGCTTCGGCCAAGGGTGCTTCCACGGCAGAGATTTTTTGCCATCCGAACGGGAAGGCGCTCTACGTTTCCAACCGTGGCCATAACTCGCTCGCGGTCTATGCTATCGGGGCCGACGGTAAACTCACCCTCATCCAGCATGCACTCGATGTGCCGGCAGTGCCGCGCGGCTTCGGCCTAAGTAACGACGGCCGCTGGCTCTTGTGCGCCGGCCAGAAGTCCGGCACGATCAACGCTTATCGCGTCGACTCAGCCACGGGCAAACTGACGGACACCCAGCAGGCGGTCGAAGCGGGGTCGTCCTGCTGCATCGTCTTCGCGCGCTGAGCGGAAATTCAGGTAAGCAAAAGGGCGCCCGACGGGCGCCCTTTTCGTTCGCGGAAGAGGTGACGATTAGTCGCGCTTCCGCTTATCGGTCGTCTTGCAGGGCTTGCAGACAAAAATCTTAAAGATGCCACCGCCGTCGTCGGGTAACATTTCAAAACCTTCGAGTTCCATCTCCTTCTTGCACTTCGGGCAGACGGGAATGGCGGGAGGTGCGACCTTCGGGGCGGAGGGCTTGATTTCAGGCTTGGTCTCGGGCTTGGTGTCCGCGGCGACGACGCCCGCAAAGAGTCCACAGAATAGGCAGATTAGCAGGGCGGGGCGAAGGGGCATAAAAGAAGCCTGACGTTTCTTGAAAGAGACGGAAAGGTAAAACTATGCGAACTTGCGCAACGGCTTGATAAGCGGCGGTGACCCCCTAGTTTGCCCAGATGCGGAGTCCCCTCGTCCTCGCCTTTTTCCTTGCCGTCGCCCCTTTGGGTGCGGCGGTAGATTTCGATCACGAAATCGTGCCGCTCCTCCGCAAGCAGTGCGGTGAGTGCCACACGGGCGACAAGCGTAAGGGCGGTTTCTCCATGAATACGCGGGTTTCCTTGCTCGAAGGCAGCGAGAATGGGGCCGTCGTGGTACCGTCTGATGTGGCTAAAAGTAAGTTACTAGAACTTGTGGCGAGCGCTGACCTGGATGTGCGTATGCCGCCCAAGGGGCCTGGCCTGAGTCCGGCGGAGGTTGCCAAATTGAAGGCGTGGATTGCCGAGGGGGCGGTGTGGACGAGCGGGTTTGCCTTTAAGCAACCAGCTTACGAGCCGCCCTTGAAGCCCCGAGCACCGGTGCTGCCGACGGCCCAGGATGGCCGCGAGCACCCCCTCGATCGCGTCCTCGACGCGTGGGTGAAGGCGAAGCAATTGCCCCGTCCCGCCGTCGCCGATGACGCGACCTTCTTGCGTCGCGTTCACTTGGACTTGGTCGGGGTCTTGCCGACGGCCGCCGAAAACGCCGCCTTCCTCGCCGAGCGCGCTCCGGATAAGCGGGCCAAACTGGTCCGGGCCTTGCTGTCCCGGGATGCCGACTACGCGGACCATTGGATGGTGTTCTGGAACGACCTCCTCCGTAATGATTATGCTGGTACGGGCTACATCGATGGTGGCCGTAAGCAGATTACGGGGTGGCTGTACGCCGCCCTCTCAGAGAATAAGCCGTACGATGTCTTCGTGCGTGAACTCATCGCGCCGACGCCGGTCAGCGAAGGGTTTGCCAAGGGTATCATCTGGCGCGGGAGCGTGAGCGCGGGCGCGCGTCCGGAGCTACAGTTCTCCCAGAGTATCTCCCAGACTTTTCTGGGCATTAACATGAAGTGCGCGTCCTGCCATGACAGCTTCGTGGATCGCTGGAAGCTCCGCGACGCCTATGGTTTAGCGGCCATCACTTCCAATCAGCCCTTGGAACTGGTGCGTTGCGACATCCCCACTGGGAAGACGGCCGTGGCCGCTTGGCCCTTCCCCGAACTCGGCCAAGTCGATCCGACGAAGCCACGCACCGAGCGCTTGCAGCAATTGGCGGCGCTCATGACGCATCCCGAGAATGGTCGGCTGCAACGCACAATCGTCAATCGACTCTGGCATCGTCTCATGGGTCGGGGGGTCGTTCATCCCGTCGACTCGATGCAAACCGAGCCTTGGAATCAGGACCTGCTCGATGTCCTCGCCAATCGTCTCGTGGAGTCTAAGTATGACCTGAAGGCCGTCTTGGAATTTATCGCGACTTCGCAGGCCTACCAGTCGCGGACCGAAACGTTGACGCGTACGACGGACGATAAAGGCTATGTATATCGTGGCCCGCGTGCCAAACGGCTGACGGCTGAACAGTTCGTCGATGCCCTGTGGCGACTGACGGGTACGGCCCCGCTGAAGGTCGATGCCGCCGTGGCCCGGACGCCGGCGGGGCAGGCGTCCATGGCGTGGCAGGCACAACCACTTTGGTCTAACGATAAGGCCAAGGGAGCGCTCCCTCCGGTGGGCGAGACCCGCGTCTTCCGCCTGCGCTTCCAGGTGCCCGCGGGCTTGGCCAAAGCTGGCTGCGTTGTTTCGTGTGACAATAGCTATGAACTCTTCGTCAATGGTAAGACGGCCTCTAAGGGCGACGATTGGCAGGCGCCGCAGGCCTTCGACCTAACTTCCTATCTCCGAGCCGGTGAAAACGAATTCCTCTTGGTCGGTCGTAATGGCGGCAATGCGCCAAACGCCGCCGCCATTTGGCTACAGGCCTTCCTCCGCGACGCCAACGGTAAGGACATTACCATCGCGACCAGTCGCGCGTGGGAATGGACAGCCGCGGTGCCGAACGCCAAGGGCGTCCTGCCGGCGAACGCCACCTGGCGCCCCGTGGCGGTGCTGGCCAATCCCGTCTGGGCTACGGGCGAGCCTAAGATGGCCGAGCTCCTCGCGCAGTTGTCCGGTAAGGGCGTCCCGTCGGCCCGTGCCTCATTGGTGAAGTCCGATTTACTGCAACGTTCGCTAGGTCGGCCTAACCGCGAGCAGATTGTCTCCATGCGCCCTAATGAATTGAGCACACTGGAAGCCATCGACCTCGCTAATGGCCAAGCCTTCACTGACCTGCTCGGCCGGGGTGCGGCCAACCTTTTGCGTCGTCCCTGGAAGTCGCCCGATGATTTTACCCAGTGGCTCTATATCTCCGCCTTGTGCCGTTCGCCCTCCGCCGCTGAGTTGAAGGTGGCGCAGGAAATTCTCGGCCCGCGGCTTAACGAGCAAGGCGTCGCCGACCTACTCTGGGCCGTTTGCATGCTCCCCGAATTTCAGACTATCCGCTAAACGTCATGTCCCTCCCTCACGGTTTACCTCTCGATCCCGCTTTGCCTGAACCCTTGGCCCGGCGGGAGTTTTTACGTCTCCTCGCGGGTGCGGGTTTGGCCACCTTATCGTTGGGTGCCCCGAAGTTGCTCGGGTCCGACGACAAGCCGGTCGTCCACCCGCCCGCCAAGGCGGATGCGTGTATCCTCATCTGGCTTGCCGGTGGGATGGCGGCGCCCGAAACCTTCGATCCGAAGCGCTATGCGCCGTACGAGAAGGGCCTCGAATATAAGCGCGTGCTGAGCACCTTCCCCGCTATTAACACTTCGGTGGATGGCGTGCGTATCTGCCAAGGCCTTGAGTCGATCGCTCAAGTGATGGACCGGGCGACCCTCATTCGCTCGGCGGTTCAGCCCGACCTCGGTAGTATCCTGCACTCCCGTCACCAATTCCATTGGCATACGGGTTATGTGCCACCGCAGACCGTCGCGGCGCCGCACATCGGTGCGTGGATGGCGCGCGTCCTCGGTCCGCGTAATCCCGTCATGCCCGCGTTCATCAACATCGGCCAGCGCCTCGAAGGCGTCGGCGAAAGCGAAGAGCTTAAGGCGTTTACGACTGGCGGCTTCTTTGGCGGTGAATACGGTCCGATGAACCTGCCGTTTCCGGAGGACGCCGCCGCGGCGGTCCGTCCGCCGAAGGGCATGGATGCAGGGCGTTTCGTCAACCGCGACAAGGAATTCCGGCGCTTGGTCGATGCGACGCCACACCGCGATTTACTCAGCGATTACCAGCAGGAGTCGATGCTCCGCTCGATGGATAATGCCTACCGCCTCCTCAGTGCGAAGGAGCGTGCAGCGTTTGACCTAACCTTGGAGCCCAAGGAAGTGCAGCAGGCCTACGACACCTCTCGCTTTGGTCGCGGTTGCTTACTCGCGCGTCGCCTCGTCGAGAATGGTGCTCGCTTCGTCGAAGTGACGACGGAGTACGTGCCTTTCTTCCAGTGGGACACGCACGGCAAGGGCCACGATATGGTTTCGAAGATGCATAAGGAAATCGATCGGCCGATTGCGCGCCTGATTCGTGACCTCGAGGCCCGCGGGCTCTTGGACCGCACCTTGGTCGTCATCGCCAGTGAGTTCAGCCGCGATGCGATGATTGAAGGTCGTCCGGGCTCCAAGGCGGGTGACCAATCCTTCCATAAAGGGACGACCATCGAGAACCCTGACCACTACGGCCTGCACCGTCACTTCACCGGCGGCACCAGTGTGGTTATGTTCGGCGGCGGCGTCGGTAAGGGCAAGGTGTACGGTGCAACCGCGGATGAGCGACCGCTCGTTGCGATCAAAGACCCGGTCTCCGTCGAGGACATGCACGCGACGATTTTTACGGCAATGGGCATCAGCCCCAAAACGGCTTTCGACATCGAAGGCCGGCCCTTCTACGCGACGGTCGACGGCAAAGGGAAGTCCGCGAATATCTTCGGCTGATTAGCGCAGGGCGCGCAGTTCGGCCGTATGCGCGGCGATGGCCTGGCCGATGAGTTCGTCGGTGCGGCGCATCGCCTCGGGGAGAGGCATGTCCGTCGGTTTGATGGCGATGAGTAGGTCGAAATAGTCGCGGAGGCCAGGGGCGTCGGTCACGCTGCCCGCAATGCCCACGACCTTTTTACCGAGGCTTTTCGCGAGCTTAGCGACGCCGATCGGCCCTTTGCCTTGCAGGCTTTGGTCATCGAGTCTGCCTTCGCCCGTGAAGACGAGGTCGGCCTGGCGGATGCGTTCGGCGAGGCCGACTTGTGCGGCGATGAGCTCGAAGCCGCTCGTTAGTTTACCGCTGGCAAAGGCCATTAGCCCAAAGCCGAGGCCGCCGGCCGCGCCGGCGCCCGGTTGCTGCTGGTGGTCGGCGCCGGTGGCCGTCGCGGTCAACTGTGCAAGGTGTGCGAGCCGCTCTTCAAACCACGTAAAATCCTGCACCCCTGTTTGGGGTCCGTAGACGCGCGTGGCGCCCCGCGGTCCGAGCAAGGGGTTATCAACGTCGCAAGCGACCAAGATTTCGGGCAGCGGTTGTGGCGGGCGTTCAATCCGCACGGCGGCTAAGATGGTCTCGAGCGTGGGCTGAAAGGCCGAGCCATCGGCCCGGAAGAAGCGCCAGCCCAGGGCCACGGCGACGCCGAGGCCGCCATCGTTGGTGGCGCTGCCGCCGATACCGATGATGACTTTACGCGCGCCACTTGCCATGGCTGCGAGTAGCATTTCGCCGGTGCCGAACGTGGAGGCTAGCTTGGGCTGTAGGGGGCGGTCCTGCACTAAGGCCAGGCCACTGGCGGCGCTCATCTCTAGGATGGCAACTTGGGTGGCGGGCACCCAGCCGTAGCGGGCGAGTCGCGGCCGGGCTTGGGCGTCGAGAACGGTCGTTTCCCGCCAGACCCCGCGGAGGGCCGCCACCATCGCCTCGGTGGTTCCTTCGCCGCCATCGGCAATCGGACAGGCATCAAAAACTGCCCCCGGAAAGACGCTTTGGAGGGCCTTTTCGCAACTCTGAGCCACCCCTTGCGCCGACAGGGCACCCTTGAACTTATCGCTGGATAGGAGGATCCGCATGGGCGGCTTCTTTTAGCATCGTTTGGCCCAGCGGGGAAGGGCATTCCACCTTTTTTAGTAGCCCGCATCCATCCCTCTTGCATCCCCTCCCTGAGGGTTTTATTTTACTAAAGAGTTACCCTTAGCGTTCCCCCTCGGAACCATCCCACTCGGGTCGCTGTTTAATCCCTCACCATTTCGCCGTTGCCCATGAATGCCGTTCTCCTCCGCCTGCCCCTCCTTGCCGCCGTGTGCTTTGCTCGGCTCGCCGTCGCCGCCGAGACCGCCCCCGAGCCGACCAAGGCCGGCCTCGAATTCTTCGAGAAGAACGTCCGCCCGATTTTAGCTGAGCATTGCTACAAGTGCCACTCGATTACCGAAAGTGCCTCGAAGGGCGGCCTGATTTTGGATTCTCGAGACGGCATGTTCAAGGGGGGTGACCAAGGTCCGGCGGTAGTGCCTGGCAACACCGCCAAGTCTTTGCTGCTCCAAGCGATTAACTATACCGACAACGAGCTCCAGATGCCGCCTTTGAAAGCGGGGGGCAAGATTCCCGTCGCCAAAATCAAAGTACTGGAAGAGTGGGTTAAGATGGGTGCCCCCGCTCCTGTCGGCGCCGGCAATAAGTTAACCGGCCTTTCGCAGAAAGCCCGTGATCACTGGGCCTATAAGCCGGTCGTGAAGCCCGTTGTTCCCGAAGTGAAGAATAAGGTTTGGGTGCACAACCCGATTGACGCCTTCGTCCTCGCGAAGCTCGAGTCCGTCGGCCTGCAACCCAACCCGACCACCAACCCCGAGTCGCTCTTGCGCCGCATTCACTATGACTTGGTCGGCCTGCCGCCCGTGGCGGATAAGGTCCGTGCCTTCAGCGGTCAATACACCGCCGCCGTCCTGGTGGATGCCGCCAGTGTCCAGCGCGGCCAGCCGGGGAAGGCTGTCGACACCCTCATTGCTAAGGAAGTCGACGAACTATTGGCCTCGCCGCATTACGGTGAACGTTGGGGCCGCCACTGGCTTGATACCGCTCGCTACTCCGACACCCGCGGCTTAGCGGTCGACCAAGGCAATTCGCTTTTTGAGGATTATCGTTACGCCTATGCTTGGACTTATCGTAATTACGTCATCGACGCAATTAACGCGGATAAGCCCTACGATCAGTTCATCGTCGAGCAGTTAGCGGCGGATCGTCTACCCGACCTTAAGAAAGAAGACCCGCGGCTCGCGGCCCTCGGCTTCATCACCGTCGGCAAGCGCTTTGACAATAAGGATGATACCATCGACGAGCGCATCGACACCACGACGAAAGCCTTCCTCGGGCTCACGGTCGCCTGCGCCCGTTGTCATGACCATAAGTTCGACCCGATTCCAGCGGCGGACTATTACTCCCTTCACGGCATCTTTGCCTCGACCGTTGAGCCGTTGCAGCGTCCGCTGATTACTTCGCCCGATGCCGCCGCTCAGCGGGCCGACTTCGAGAAGCGCCTCAAGGCACTTCAGGAAGAGAGTGCCGCCGGTTTCTACGAGTACATCCGTGAGATGCGCGCCCGTTACAATCGCGAGATGGCTGGCCGCCTCGTTGCGACGACCTTCCGCCGTGGCTCCGCGGAATGGGGCGATATCAACGAGCGCTATAAGCTCGAGACCCCGTTACCGGACTTCGAGCCCATGCGCGTGCAGATTGATTCGCCCATCACGGGGCCCTTTGCCCGCTGTGCTTCCATCCCGGTCGCTGAATTCGCCGAACGCGCCCCAGCGGTCATTGCCTCGGCGCTGGCGGATAAGAAGCACCCCGTAAACCCGCTGATTGCTGCCGCCCTCCGCGACCTGAAGCCCAAGACGATTGATGACGTCGCGCTGGCTTACCAGAAGGTTTATAACGACGCCAAGGACTCAATCCTCGCGCACATCGCGCGCTGCGCCAAGCCGGGCAATAGCAGTAAGGATACCTCGCCCGCCGTCGCCCAACTCGCGAACTACCCTTGGCCGGTGCCTCCCGTCGAAGCCATCTTGGACAACGAGGAACTCATCGCGATGTTCAACTCCCGCAAGTTCTGTAACGATTGGCAGAATCGCCCCATCTACGGTGGCCAGGGCAACCGTGCCCCGGCCCGCCATTTCCGCTTCACGCAGATCAACGAACTCCGCCTTACGCACCCGGGCGTCCCGCGCGAAGCCATGGCCGTGGCGGATGCGGACAGCCCCCGCGATAGTTACGTCTACCTGCGCGGCGATAAGAATAAGCGCGGTCCGGTCGCCCCTCGCCAGTTCCTGGATATCCTCACCACTGGTGCCCGCAAGCCCTACACCGAGGGCAGCGGTCGCTTGGAATTAGCGAAGTCCATTGCGAGCAAGGACAACCCGCTGACCGCCCGTGTCGCCATGAACCGCGTCTGGCTTAAGCACTTCGGCGAAGGTTTTGTCTCCTCACCCGATGACTTCGGCAACATGTCCGAGAAGCCTTCGCACCCAGAATTACTCGATTGGCTCGCCAGCGAGTTCATGGCGAACGGCTGGTCCATCAAGCGGATGCATCGCCTCATCATGACGAGCGCCACCTATCGCTTGGACTCCAATCCAAACCTCAATCCGCTCGTCGCTCGAAAGGGTGCCGTTGATCCGTTGAAGCTCGATGCGGGTAATCGCCTCCTCTGGCGCGCTAATTTGCACCGCCTCGATTTTGAAGCCATCCGAGACTCGATGTTGAAGCTCACGGGTAAGTTGAGCCCCGTTGTCGGCGGCCAGCCCGCCAACATTACGGACGAACCGTACTCTTACCGTCGTAGCATCTACGGCTACGTGGATCGTCTGCGCTTGAACGATACGCTTTCGCAGTTCGACTACGCCGACCCAGATATGGCAAACTCCAAGCGCGGTTCGACCATCGTGCCGCAGCAGGCCTTGTTCTTTATGAACAACCCGCTCTCGGTCGAAGTGGCCCGTGCGGTCGCGGCTCGTCCCGAGGTCGCTAAGGCGATGTCGGAGGATTCCCGCATCAACGCGATGTTCCTTGCGCTCTTCCAACGCCGGGCGACCTCCAATGAAATCCGCTGGGCTAGCGATTTCCTTTCCAAGCAGCGTACCTTGACGAATGATGCGAAGCGTACGGTCGCGTCGGGCAAGGCTGCGCCGACTCCGCCTGGGGCGACTCCGGCCAAGGGTACCAAGGCCGTAGCCAAAGATGGCAAGGCCACGGAAGCCAAGGGTAAGACCACCACCGCGGTCGCGACCAAGCCAGGGGCGGCGATGAAGGACGGCGGGGAGTCGATGATGGAAGCCAAGACCGGCGGCGGTGCCGAAGGCGTCCTCCAGAACGTCGGGGAGATGGTTTCTCGCAACCCCTTGACTCCCATTGAGTTACTGGCTCACGCTTTACTTCTTTCTAACGAGTTTGTTTACGTAAACTAAGGCCCGGCACCTGGGTTTAGTCCTTGGCGAGTCGGAGTCCCTGTAGGGGGCTACGACTCGCCATTTTCTTTCTTATATTAGTGTAAATCTACCGCTTGCACTCTCTGAGGGTAAATAGAGAATTATTACCAGTAGTCCCCTCTACCGAGCACCCCAGGCTTTCCCCTAAGCATGCGCGGCGTTCTTCATCCCCACTCCCACCTCTCTACCCAATGCGTCGGCCCCTTCCTCATTTCCTGACGGCTTTGCTTGTCGCTGTCCTCTGCACGCCCTTCGTCTCCGGTCAGGAAATGCAAGAGATGGCCATGAAGGACGCGGCGATGAAGCCTGGCGTGGTGGCGAAGGTGGAAGAGAAGATGGATCCAGCTGGCCTCGAGTTTTTCGAGAAGAACGTGCGGCCGATCTTGACGGAGCGTTGCTACAAGTGTCACTCCGCCGCCGAGAGTAGTTCCAAGGGTGGGCTGCTGCTGGATTCACGGGCCGCCATGCTCGAGGGCGGCGACCAAGGTCCCGCCGTCGTCCCGAATAACCTAAAGAAATCTTTAATGATTCTCTCGGTCCATCAGACCGACCCTGAGCTCTCGATGCCGCCCCGTAACAAGGGTGGCCCTAAGCTGACCGAAGAGCAAATCAAGACTTTGGAGAAGTGGGTCATGATGGGTGCCCCGGCCCCAGTGGGTTCGGGGGCTGGTAAGCTCACCGGCCTCTCACAGAAGGCCCGTGACCACTGGGCATTCAAGCCCGTCGTTACTCCCGAACTTCCTTCGATCCGTAATCAAGCCTGGGCTCAAAACGAAATCGATGTCTTCGTGATGCAGAAGCTCGAGCAGAACGGCTTAAAGCCGAACCCGGC
>CAITUF010000071.1 GCA_903895475.1 uncultured Opitutia bacterium
ACGCCGCCACGGTGCACGCCCGTCTCGCGCTGTCGCCGTCGGTGCAGTCCTTCGACGTCAACGCCAGGTGTCTCTCCTTTCTCGCCGCGCTCCAGTTGGTCGGGCCATGTGTCGATGCCTCCGGCAAGCCCGCCTTAGTGGCCAGTTCCGAAGATCCACTCATGGCCTTGGACTGGTCTGAGCCGCACTCGGCGGTTCTGTTCGGGGCCGGTGCCGCCGCTGCCTGGGTCGTGCCGGACAGGATTCCGCAAAGGGGCGAGTTGCTCTTGGCAATCAAGTCCCAGCTGATTGAGAGCCACACCGAGACGTCCGAGGCCTGCGTGATCCGCGGGGGCGGCACGAAGGATCCGTTTGGCGCCGATGGCTACGGGAAGTTTTCCATGAACGGGAAGGCTCTTTTCCAAGCCGCCTCACGTCATATGGAAGGCTTCATCGAACGGTTTGTTGCCATGGGCGGCGTTGAGCCCGCCGCCGCGGATTGGGTCGTCGCCCATCAGGCCAGCCGCGAAGCCATCGAACTCATGCGCCGAAGGCTACATATCTCGCCTGACCGCATGCCGGTTCGTTTCGAGGAGTTCGGCAACCAGGTCTCCGCTTCGATTCCCGAGGGACTTGCTTCCCTCTGTCGTTCAGGACAACTCCGCCACGGTGACCGTATCTTGGTCTTGGGCACGGGGGCCGGATTGCTCATCGGCGCCACCGAGCTCACCGTCGTGTCCGCGAAAACATGAAAATACTTGTGCGAGGAGGAACCGGCTTCGTCGGCCGGCACGTGGTCTGGCGCTCTCTGCTTTCCGGATACGACACGGTTTTCACGGGTCGCAGTCCAGAAGCGGCCGCGCTCGTGATGGAGATGGCCCGCCGCGTCTCGCCCGACCGTCTGCCGGTCTTCCACCCGGAAGGGCATCCCCTCGGCGAGCCGTTCGATGTGGTCATCGATTGCGCCGGCAAAGTCGACCTGGTCGGCTCGCGGGCGGGTTATGTCGCGGCGAACGTCGATCGGACTTCAGCCGCCTGGGCCCACGCGCGCGAACGCGGGGCCCGCACGTTCGTCTCCGTCTCCTCCGCTTCGGTCTTGTTCGCTTGCCGCGATCAGCTCGGACTGACCGACGGAGTCCCGGCCACGCCTCCGGGCATCCACCCCTATGCGGACTCCAAGGCGTTGAGCGAGACGATGCTCTGGGCGCGACGAGGCCAAGGGCCGGCGATCCGCATCATCCGGCCGCGAGGTGTCTACGGGCCCTACGATTCCGGGGTGCTTCCCCGTATCTTGAAGGTCGCCCGTCGGCTAGGCGGGAGATTTCCGTTACCGGCGCCCGGCGCCCTGGCCTCGATGACCGCCGCATCGAACCTCGCCCATGCCGTGTTGCTGGCCGCCGAGGCGCCGGCCTCCGTGGGCGATGGCATCTGGAACGTCTCCGACGGGGATGACCGTCGGCTGGGCGAGCTCATCCAGCTCGCCGGGCAGGCGGCAGGGCAGGAACTCCGGCCGTTCCATCTACCGGGCAGCCTGCTGAGGGGCATCGGCCGAGCGGGGGATTTCATCTGTCGGCCCCTGCGGGTCGAGCCTCGCGTCAGCCTTTATACGGCCGAGCTCCTGTGCCGCAGTCGGACGCTTTGCATCGACGCCATCCGGCGGGATCTCGGCTACGCGCCGCTCCTTTCGGTCGAGAAAGCCTTCGCCTCTTTGGCGGAGTTCACCCAGCATG
>CAITUF010000072.1 GCA_903895475.1 uncultured Opitutia bacterium
CGCCGAAGAGAGATGCGCACAGGAATAGGCACAAGGTTGGGGTTAACCTCATGCACGTTGTCTAAAGCCTACCAGGCCTTTGCCAAGCACTCTTTCGACTCGGCGCCTAGATCTTTAGACCGAGCTCTTTGCAGACCTGCGGGTACTTGCGGGCCTTGGACTTAAACTCGTCGACCGAAAAGTCGGCCACGATGAAGTCACCGTACCGCAAAGAGGGGCACTTCGATTGACTGGTCAGCGCCACGAGCTGGCGCATTTGGTGCATGTCGGCGACGACGTCACGGACGTCGAGTTGGACGCCTTGAGTGGCAAAGAATTCCAAGGCCTCCGTGCACCATGGGCACCCGGGCTTGACGTAAAGAATCGGCAATGGCTGTGGCATAGCCCCAAGCAACCCGAGCTGGCACTCGATGGCAAGCCCCCCTTCCATTTCCCGCCAAGGCGTTGACACCCCGCGGACCGAAGGACAAAAAACACCCCCTTTCCATGGAAACTATCCACGGCGCCCCCAGCTTCACCCTCCGAACTGCCCAGGTCGAGTTGGCCATCACGCAGACCGCTGGACACCTCGGTCCGGTGACTTTCCACCTGCCCGGTCTGCAGGCCTCCCCCTACTCGCTCTCGCCTTGGCAACCGCATGAGATCGATCAGTCCCTGCCTAACCTGCTGACTTACCTGCGGGGAGATTTCATGTGCCTGCCCTTTGGTGGCCAAGAGAAAGGCCCGCCCCACGGCGACACGGCAAACGCGAAATGGGATTTTCAGAATCAAACAAACCATTCCTTAGTGCTGCGCCAAAAAGGGACCGACACCGGTGCGACCGTGACCAAAACGATGTCACTGGTGGACGGCCACCATGCCATCTACGCCGAGCACGTCATCGCCCAGCTCGAAGGTCGCTGGAATTACGGGAACCATCCGATCCTAAATCTCTCCGCCGTGCCCGCAGGTACCGCGCGCATTGCGACTAGCCCTTTCCGCTTCGGCTCGGTCTACCATGCTGAGTTCTCGAATCCAGCCGCCGGCGAATCGGGCATCCTTAAGCCCAACTCCCGTTTCACTGACCTGCGTAGCGTGACTTGCAAAGACGGTACCACCACTGACCTCACTCGCTATCCCGCTCGCCCAGGCAACGACGACCTCATCATGCTCGTCAATGCCCCTGCGACTGAAGCGCAACCCTTCGCGTGGACGGCGGTGACTTTCCCAGAAGGCTACGTGTGGTATCAGCTGAAGAACGTCGCTGACTTCCCCAGCACGCTCTTCTGGCTCTCCAATGGGGGTCGCCCTGGTCACCCTTGGGAAAAGCGCCACCTCGGCCGGCTAGGACTCGAGGAAGTCTATTCTCACTTCTGCGATGGCGTCGACATCGCCCGTGAAGACCGTTTGGCCAGCGACGGCGTCCCCACTTCCCGGGAATTCCGCAAGGATCAGCCCGTCCGCCTCCCCCTGATTCAGGCCGCCGCTGCGGTCGGGCCCGACTTCGGTCAGGTCCAGTCCATCACCCCCGCCGGGCCTGAGTCCGTGCGGATTTTGGGCGAAAACGGCCAAGCCGTGACCGTCCCGCTTAATTGGCACTATTTGAAGCGCTGAAACCTCCAGCGACTAATACTTGTCCACCTCCACGGACTCCCCTAAATCTCACTCCCCAACCTTTCCCCCACCCTCATGTCTAAAGCTCCTCAGACCACTCATGACCTGACCACGAAGAAGGCCAAAGTTGCCTCCCTCGTCGAAAAGGAACTCGCCCGCACGGGCGGGCTGCTCCGCCTGGCTCCATGCTGGGTGCCGCGCTCCTTCCTCCAGCCCGGCAAGCGCCACAAGCTGCACCCGGAAGACCTTTACGCCTTCGGCTTGAGCC
>CAITUF010000073.1 GCA_903895475.1 uncultured Opitutia bacterium
CCAACGGGGTAGACTCTGGCTGCGCCTGGAGCCACAGGAGGATGCGACTGGCAGCCTCGGGGCTGCCTTCGCGGAGATTCTGATTGATTACCCGGCGCAAGGCCGTGGCGGGGAGGGTAGACCAGCCTAATGACTGAGCCAAAGCGGACTGCGCCGCGGGGATGCCTTCGTCGTCATGGATCGCCCGGATGGCTTCGTTGAGCACGTCCTGGTGCGGAGAGGCCAGCAACTGGGCCAACAGCGGGGAACGCTGCCTGGCTAAGGCCAAGGTAGCAAAGGTAGCCTGGGCGGCGTCCTGGCCTTGGGCCAGTTTCAGCAAATCTTCTGACCGCTGTGTCCCTACTAAACCCATGACTAAGCCATGTCGCAGCCACGGCATCTTCAGGTCAGCGGCCGCATCGTGGAGGAAAGCTCCGATGGGGGCTGGCGTCGCAACCAAGCCGACACGACCGAGACCTAACCGCCCCAAGGTGATGCCAGCCTGCATCCGGAGACGGGGGTTAGTAGAAGCGAGTTGCGCCACCATCTTCTGTGCAATGGCGTCACTGATTTCGGTTTCGAGCGTCAGGCGCGTGGGAGGAGGTAAGCGCCCTTCCGACAAGACCTTGAGCGTCTGCACACGGATTTCATCGTCCGCATCGCCGAGGAGTTGCGTCGCCCCTTGAAGAGAAGTCAGCCGACCAAGGCGCAAGCCCATGCCCCAGCCCCAGATCGCATGAATGCGCGCGAGGCGCTCACGCTTATCATTCAGTGCGACGGCCAGCAGGTCGGCCCAAGCCCCGAGTCGATCTAAGCGGAGCGTGGCATTGACGCGGACCCTTTGGTCAGGGTGTCCCAATAATTCCAAGAGACGTTCTTTCGGCAGCGGGGACGAAAGGGGGAGCGAGAGGATTTCTTTGGATACGGCATCGGTCTTCGTGGCGACGTCCATGTTCCAGACCGCGCCTTTACCGTCGAGCGGGTAGCCACCAATCCAGTCCGCGAAGTAGGCCTTCCCGTCGGGCCCCCAAGCCATCCCGATGCCCATGATGCCTTGGTTGATCGTGCGTAGACCCACCATCTTGAAACTATCATCAAAGGGTTGAAGGGCAAAGGCGTCCATCTTCCCGTTCGGGAACTGATCGAGGATGAACTGGCCGCGCAGGGAACCATCCAGCGCGTGGCCTGGCTCCCGCAAGAAGCCAGCGGGACCATCGGAGTAATTGGCGACCGGCGGAGTGTAGCAGAGGGGCTGATTCGGGGCACCGTTAGGCTGCCAGATGTTTTCACGCATCCAGCGGCTATTCAGCTTCATGTACTGGTGCTGATTCCGCCAACCCGTGTCGGAACCTTCGACGACGTAGACTAGGCGTTCCCGTTCCTTGGGTTGGTCGGCATCGTTATCGACACCAATAATGTTCCCTAAATCGTCGAAGGCAATTTCCTGAACATTGCGTAAGCCGGAGGCAAAGACTTCGAAGCCCGAACCATCAGGCTCGGAGCGGAACACGGCGCCCGAGTGCGGGTAGAAGAAATGTTTTCCTTCCTTACTGGTGACGTTCGACCCTTTATCGCCGATCGTCCAATAGATGCGACCATCGGGACCGAGGCGCAAGCCATGCATGTCGTGACCCGCATAAGCGATATGGGCGCCGAAGCCGGTGACCACCAACTCCTTCACGTCAGCAACGCCGTCGCCATCGATATCTTTTAACCGCCAAAGATCTGGTTGCGCCGTTACATAGACCCACCCGTCATGATAAAGTATCCCCGCGGCGATACCGGCACCGACGGAGTTGAAGCCCTCGGCGAAGAGGGTGATCTTATCGGCCACACCATTTCCGTCCGTATCGACCATCTTATAGACGCGCTCTTTATGGAACGAGAGATCCTTCCAATCAACGCTGCCATCCCCGTTGTGATCCTTGACGCTACCACGGGGGCCACGCAGAACGCCCGGTGCCATCACGCGCTTATAGAAAGCCTCCTTCTCGAGCGGAGAGGTGAGGGCAACGTCGTCAGCAATCCATTGAGTGTGCTCGCGGATGTCCAGGTCGCCCACCTTACGGCGGGTCGTGGCACACACGTAGACCGCCCCTTTCTCATCGACGGTCACAGCCACGGGGTCAGGCACATTGATTGCCCCAGACCACTTTACAGGGGTCACTTCCGCCGCCGAAAGGCCGAGGGTACAGGCAAACAGGACAAACAGAGGGCGCATCACACCTTCTTTAACCCACCAAGACCAGATAAAGTTCCTTCGGACCGTGGGCTTCAAGCCCACCTGAGGGGTGAGCTGATCGACGAAGCATGGAACGAAGCGCGAAATGCGAACGTTTTAGCGAAGGAACGCCTCGTGGAGGCCGCCGTCGACCGTGATGATTTGGCCGGTCGTCTTACTGAGGCGATTAGTCACGAGGAGGAAATAGGCTTCGGCCTGGTCGGCAGGGGTGATGGGGTTCTTGGTCAGGGTCCGATCGGCGTAGAAACGGGAGAGCTTCGTCGTCAGCGAATCGGATGCCTCATCATCGGTGTAAGGAATATTATACTTTGCAAGCGAGGCGATCACTCGATCGCGCGGGAACATGGCCGATCCTTGAACGACGGTCGCCGGGGCGACGCCGTTGACACGAACCAGCGGGGAGAGCTCCATCGCCAACTCGCGGACGAGGTGATTGGCGGCGGCCTTCGAGGTATCGTAGGCAACCGAGCCCTTCTTGGCCACAGCGGCATTAGCGCTCGTGGTCAGGACGAGGTTACCGCGGAGGCCCTGTTCCTTCCAGGTCTTGAAGGCTTCGTCCGCGACGAGGTAACTGCCGGTGACATTGAGGGCGAAGGTGAGCGCCCACTTGTCGTCGGGGATGTGACCAGTGGTATCCGGCGAGACGAAGATTCCGGCCGTGACGCAGATAGAGTCAAAACAACCGTAGGCGAGGGCGACCTGATCCAGCATCTTGCGGATCGAAGCGCGGTCCATGATGTCACCGCCGAGACCGATGGCTGGGCCGCAATTTGAGAGACCCGTGCCGGCAACGCCGATACCGACGCCATACTTGTCGGTGATTTCCTTAGCCGTGGCTTGCGCGGCTTCGACGTTCTTGTCGACGCAGACGATATGGGCGCCTTCCTTGACGAGGCGGTGGGCGGTTTCCTTACCAATACCCGAGCCAGCACCGACGACGATGATGACCTGACGGGCGAGTTCCTTCTCGGCCGGCATGCGCTTGAGTTTGGCTTCTTCCAAGAGCCAATACTCGATGTCGAAAGCTTCCTGCTGCGGCAGCGAGACGTATTCATCAATCGCTTCCGCACCGCGCATGACTTCGACGGCACAGTTATAGAATTCAGCCGTGACCCGGGATTCGGACTTATCCTTACCCCAAGCAATCATGCCCAGGCCAGGGATGAGGACAACGGTCGGGTTCGCATCGCGCATAGCGGGCGAGTTTGCACGCTTACAGGCGTTGTAATAAGAGGCGTAGTCCTTGCGGTACTGCTCGAGAGCGGTAACCAGCTTGGCCTTGAGGGCGGCGAGGTCTTCGGACTGCGGATTCCAAGCCACATAGAGGGGCTTGATCTTCGTGCGGAGGAAGTGGTCTGGGCAGGAGGTGCCGAGTTCGGCGAGGCGCGGGGCATCGACCGAGTTGACGAAACGAAGGATCTTCGCGTCATCCTGAATCGTGCCGACGAAACGCTTCTCCTTGGAGACTTGACCGCGCAGCCACGGCAAGATGGCCGCGAGGGTGGCGTGACGCTGCTCGGTTTCGAGCGTCTGGTACTTAGCGCCGCCGAAGGCCTTGGCGTCGCCGCCCTTGGCCTGGTACTTGCCATCGATGTAGGCCGCGGCCTGCTCAATCATGGCCAAAGTCAGCTCGTAGCAGGCCTTATCGTCGTCCGCCCAAGAGATGAAGCCGTGCTGGCCCATCATGATGGCTTTGATGTCCGGCTGGGCGCGGGAAATATCCTGCATGGCGAGGCCGAGTTCGAAGCCCGGGCGCATCCACTTCACGTAAGCCATTTTACCAGCGAAGATCTGCTTAGTCAGCGCCTCGCAATTCTTGGAAGCGGCAATCGCAATAATCGCATTAGGGTGCATGTGGTCAACATGCTTGCCCGGCAGGAAGCTGTGCAGCGGGGTATCAATCGACGAGGCGCGCGGGTTGAGATTGAACGTGGTGTGGTTATACATCGCCACCATGTCATCCTCGGCCTGGGACTTCAGGCCCTTGTCAGCGCGGGCCGCGTAGACCGCTTGGAGGCTGACGAGCTTATCCTGATAGAGAGAGGAGAAATTCTCGCGGAGGCTGGTGCGGAGGTCGCCGCCCGAACCCTTGACCCAGAGCACTGGGGTGTCCTTGCCAGACAGTGGGTCCTTTTCAACAATCTTGGAGGAGGTGTTGCCGCCGCCCGTGTTGGTGATGCGCTGATCGGCGCCCAACTGATTGGAGCGATAGATCAGGCGGGCCACTGGATCGAGTTTCGCCGCTTCGGCGTCGTTCCAAAGGTGGGAGACGTACTTGTAGGTAGACATGGTGCTTGGCTGGTAAAGGCAGGGAAGGGAGGCTTAAGCAGGTTTATGACTTCTTTAAACCATTAAACTTCACTAAGGCGTCGAGCCAATCGAGCGTAGGATTAGGTTTGTAAGTCACTACTTCAAAGGACTTTCGGACCACTCCGCGGAGGGCATCGAGGTTCTTTAACTCCTTCATGGCGACGGCTTGGACGAGAATATTACCCGCGGCAGTGGCTTCGACCGGGCCAGCGATGACCGTCCGTCCGGTGGCGTCAGCTGTGGCTTGGTTTAGGAGCGCATTGCGGCAACCGCCACCGACGATGTACAAAGTCGCGAGCTTACGGCCCGTCAATTTCTCGATGCCATCCATCTCGACGCGGTAAAGCAGAGCGAGCGACTCCAGCACGCAGCGAGCAATCTCGCCATGGGTTTGTGGTATCGGCTGCTTCGTCTCGCGGCAGAAATCTTGGACCTTCTTCACCATATCACCGCGCTTGGCGAAACGGACGTCGTCCGGACGGATGAAGCTGCGGAGCGCTGGAGCCTTCAGGGCGAGCTTTACAATCTCACCATAGTCGGAAACTTCCCCGCGCTCCAGCCACTCGCGCCGGCATTCCTGCAGGACCCACAGGCCCACGAGGTTTTTGAGGAAGCGGGTCGTGCCCGCAAAGCCGACTTCGTTCGTATACTTAGCTTCTCGTACGGTCTCATTAACCAACGGCTTCGGAAGTTCGACGCCCAGCAGGGACCAAGTACCCGAAGAGAGGTAAGCCCAATCGTCACCCTTGGTGGCAGGCACCGCAGCGACGGCGGCGGCGGTATCGTGCGCACACGTCGTGACGACCTCGGCGGACTTGAGGCCGGTTTCCTTACTCAAATAAGGGAGGAGTTTACCGAGCTTCGTGCCCGGGGCCACTGGCTTCGGAAAGATGTGCTTGGGAATGCCGAGCTTCTTGAGGACCGGCCAAGCCCAGTCGCGCTTACGGGTATCCCACAGCTGACTGCCTGAAATGAGCGTCTCTTCGGCGCGGGCTTGGCCCGTGAGCAGCCAAGTGATGTAATCGCCAATGAGGAGAAACTTGTCCGCGAAAGCCAGTATCTCGGGGCGATTCTCCACGTCGTCGAACAACTGATAGAGCGTGTTGATAGAGATAGACGCAATGCCCGTGCCTTCGAATAACTGCTTCTGCGAGAACTTCTTCATCGCCTTATCAAAAGACTTAAAGCTGCGCTCGTCGCGATAGGTATAGGGCAGGGATAGCATCGGGCCATCGCCCTTGAGTAAGACGTAGTCGACGCCCCAGGAGTCACAGGCGATCGACCGGATCGGTCCGAGCTTGGCCCCCTTGGCCAAACCAATCCGAATTTCCCGGAAGATCCGCACAATATCCCAGCGTAAGGTACCGTTGGCGGTGATGGCACCGTTGGCGAAGCGGTGAATCTCCTTCATCGTGAGCTTACCGCCCTTAAGGGTCCCAAAAATCACGCGGCCCGATTCGGCGCCGAGGTCGATGGCAAGGTAGTTGGACATGGGAAGCAGGAAGGGGAGGGAGAGCGAAAAGGCAATTAGAGCCCGAGCATCTTTTGACGATAATGCTCATCGGGCCGACCGGCGATGCGCTCGCACTGTGCAGCCGTCAAGAACACCGGGCCGCCAAGGGCGGCCGCGCCGACGAAGATTTCCGCGGCTTTTTCGGCCATGAGCAGGGAACCGAGGACGGCTTTGGGGGACGGGCCGACTGCGATGATGCCGTGGTTCTGCAACAAGATGATCTTGGGCTCGCGGCCCGTGCGCTGGACGTAGGCCTGCACCTCGCGGCGGATAGATTGAGCGAGGCCGAGGCCTGGTTCCGCGTAAGGCACGAAGACCGATTCAATGCCACACATCACGATCTCATCGGGACAGGCGCGGCGCTCAGCATAGTCGCGGGCCCGGGGCGAACAGAGGATCTGGTTCACCGCGATGGCATGGACGTGGCCAACACAAGCGACGCCAGGCAACGTCAGAAGGTACGCGTGGAAGAGGGCCTCAATGGAAGGCTTCTTCGCGGCTTCGCTTACCCGAGCAGCGAATAGGCTATTGTCAATTTCGGCGTCGGTGGCGGCGGTCGCATCCAAGAGCGGCAACAAGCGATCGAAGCGGCAAGTCGTCAGGTCGGTGGGTTGCAGCGTTGCCAGGTTTGAGCCGGAAGCCTTGACCGCGAAAGTCTGCGCATCCAGGCGCAGAGAAGTGTTACCTTCACCCAAAATAGCCATCCGCAGTCGCTCACCCCCCAGAGCATGGGAAAGGTCTAACAAGGACTGAAGGGCGTCTTGAGACATGACCAGGGGCGTCCAAGGTGGACGAACTTAGGCGGTGAGGACGCGTTCGGGAGCGATCTTAACCTTCGCCTGCACGACCGCGACGGCATCGGCATCCGTCACTAAGAATAGCGTGGAAACATCACGGGTCACCGCGCAGGGACCGCCTCGACCAAGCTTTACCTTATTCATGCAAATCAACACTTCATCGCTGCGACGGATAACCTCACGCTGTTGGTGAGAAATATCACGCTGCGAATTCCAGAGACCGTTTTCGTCGATGCCTTCAGCGCCGAGGAGGGCCACGTCAAAATTCCAACGGGCAACTTCTTCGAGCGTACGATCGCCAGCGACCATCGCATGACGCGTCAGGAATAAACCGCCGGGAATGTAGACCTCGACGCCCGGGAGCGATGAGATCAATTGCGCCGTCGGGAGACAGGTCGTTACAATCTGCAAATCCTGGGTGCCGGAAGCGGCGATAGCTTCCGCGGCGAAGAAGATAGTTGAACCAGAGTCGAGATAGACAGTCATACCAGCCTTGATACGGGATGCTGCCATATTACCGATTTTGCGTTTAGCTTCGGCGTCCTCAACCTTACGGTCATCAAGGGGCGGGAAGTTGCGATTGAAGTCCGAAAGTGCACCACCATGCGTGCGTGTGATGCGACGCTGATTTTCCAGTTCCGTGAGGTCGCGGCGGGCAGTGGCCTCGGACACATTAAACTGTTTGCAGATTTCGAGCACCGGCACGTAACCGACCTTACTCAGTAACTTGGCGATGGCTTCACGACGGGCTTCAATGATATGGCGGGCGACTTTCATGAGGGTGCCGATTTATGCTCGATAACTCTCAAGCAATCAATAACGCACTTCCTAGTAGGTTGAGCCCATACGTATATTTCGCACAATATACATTATGTCTAATTAGAAAATATTCAGTAAATACGAGGCTAGATACCATGTTTATGGTATTGTCTTGGGGGTTTATACGGGGTCGATTATTTAGATAAATATCAGGCCATCAACCATGACTCCCTCATATTTAAAGCGTTTAGCCGTTCTGTGTTCGATTTTAGCCATCTCTGGTTGCGGCACCACGACTTCGAAAGACTCCAGCGGGACGTCGGATGGGTTGTTGGTGGTTAATCCGAAGCTTTCCATCATTCAAGGTCCGGCCTCGGCGGGGGTTGAGGCCCGCAAGCAGCCTATTTCGATCTTGGTCCTACACCATACCGCCTCATCCCTGCCCTCCGCCCTCGAGACCCTCCAGGGGCGGACCAAGGGACACAAGGTCGGCGTCCACTACCTGGTGAGTGCCGAGGTACCCAAGGCGCGCATCTTCCGGATGTGTCCCGACTCCCTTGCCGCGTTCCATGCCGGCAAAAGCGCCTGGGGGAAATTCGAGAGCCTGAACCAGTCGTCGCTGGGCATCGAAATCGTTAATTACGACGGCAATATAAACCCATACCCCCAACCGCAGGTTGAAGCCGTCCTCGCGCTAGCGCAGCACTTGGTGACCACCCACCAGATTAGCCCAGAAAATGTGGTCGCACATTCCGACATCGCCGTCGGCCGCAAGATTGATCCCGGCGCGTTATTTCCTTGGGAATATTTTGCCGCTAATGGCGTTGGCGCTTGGCCCGATGCTAAAGATGTTCAGGTGTTTCGCATCTTATTGAAATCCAAGAAGCTCACGAACCCGGAAATCCAGCAACTGCTGCGGACCTACGGCTATCGTCTGGATGACAATACAGACAAGACGCTGGGCCTAGCCATCGAGGCGTTTCAACGACACTTCCGCGCAGCTAAGGTCGACGGCGTGGCAGACGATGATACGGTCGCCATCCTGCAAGCTTTAGTGAAGAAATACCGCCGGGGCTCATCGAAAGCCGCCTCCCCTGCCCCGTCCCGCCGAGTGTAGTTAGCCCACGCTTACAGCGAACCGTCGTTTGCTTAGCGCCTGAGCCGGAGTTTCCGAAGTAAACGTTCGCCGAAGCCCAGCACCATGTCTCGTTCAGGGTATTTCCACCAAACCAGCAAAGCGGCG
>CAITUF010000074.1 GCA_903895475.1 uncultured Opitutia bacterium
GTGCTCTGCGGCGACTTCAACGACTCCCCCAAGGGGCCCACCTACGCCCTCCTGGCAGCTGCCGTCAAAGACAGCTGGGGTGAACTTTACCCCAACGAGAAAGGCTTCACCATCCCGGCCGACAAGCCCACCTCCCGCATCGATTTCTTTTGGACGAATCCCAGCCTGCTGAAGCCGATAAAAGTCACCGTCCTAAATAGCCAGGCATCGGACCACCTGCCCCTTGTCGGGGAATTCGTTTTGCCGCCCAAGCCGCCAGTTCGCTAACTGGTTATGTGAATAATATGACAGGGCGACCGCTTGAAAGACCAGTCGGACTAGCCACAGTATCCCCATGGCGACCAAGTACCCCCTTTGGAAAGCGATCAACGCCCAACTTAAGGTAGGCGGCTCCACGACTAAGTTGCGGGCCCTCGACGAGTTCCGTGCCAAGACAAAGCTGAAGGACGACTGGTGCACACTGCACGCCTCCTATCAACCGCGCGAAGGCCGCATCGCCGGACATCTCCGCTTTGAACTCGTGGCCGAAGGCCCCGAAGCGATGACGGTCGTCGCAAACTTTCTTAGCGACGAAAATCGCCTGCTGAAAAAGGTGAAACAAAAACTCATCTTCGAACACGTGCTCGACCCTGAACTCCCCCCGGAGTGCAGCGAGGCGACACTCAAGATCGAAGCACAAATCGTCTCGTGGCACGGCACAGATCTCATCGACCGCCTGACGCCTTGGGCCGCCGAGGCCATCAGCGCGCTCCTCTGGATTCACGACGAGATTCGCCTGCCGAAGAAAAGGTAAACGCTAAAGGAGATTTCTGAGTACAGGTTACAGAGGGCAGATACCTCTCTCTCATTCGCAATTTGCACTTTTTACTCCGCAATCTGCACTCTGTACTCTGTAATCTATCCCCTCCCCCCCCTTCCCACCATCCCCTTTTCCTTCCCATGCGCTTCCTCACCCTCCTCGCCGCCTGCGCGGCCGTCGTTCCTGCCTTCGCCCAGAAGAAATCTGAAAGGGCCGACGCGCCTGCCTACGTCGCACCAGCGACTAAGCTGCCGCCGACCGCCAAGAAGTTCACCACCACCGACGGCAAGGCCGCGCTCGATTACTTAGTCTACCTACCAGCCGACTATGATAAGGATAAGTCTAAGCAGTGGACGCTGGTGGTCTTCCTCCACGGCGCGGGCGAACGCGGCTCCAACGTCCAACTCGTCCGCAAGAATGGTCTCACGCAGACGCTCGAACAACGCGGTGCCGTTCCTTACGTAATGATTGCCCCGCAATGCCCAGCCAACACCGGCTGGAACGTCGGCACGCTCGATAAGCTCCTCGACCAAGTTCTCGCCGACTACCGCGTCGACAAGAAGCGCGTCGTCCTGACCGGACTCAGCTTGGGCGGCTTCGGCACCTGGAGCTGGAGCGGCGAGCACCCCGAACGCTTCGCTGGCCTCGTCCCCATCTGTGGCGGCGGCAAATCGGACAAGGCTGCGGTGCTCAAAGGGATGCCTATCTGGGCGTTTCACGGCGACGCTGATAGCGTGGTCAAGTTCGCCACCGGACAAGCCATCGTCGACGCCGCCAAAGCCGCAGGCGCTGACATCAAATTCACCGTTTACCCGGGCGTCGGCCACAACTCTTGGGGCAAGGCCTACGCAGAACCCGAGCTCGAAGCCTGGATCCTCGCACGAAAGAAGTGAGCGCGGTCGGTGACCGACCGCGAGGGGACACAATCTGAAGGTAGGTGCTAACCTAGCTGCCTTGGGGGTAGGGGCGCGACTGTGTCGCGCCCCTACCCATTTCCCTGCCCCACTTCTCCCCTAAACTTCATACTCCAGCCCACCAGTCCCTTTACCTATTTGCACCTTTGCACAGGCCAAAGGCCGCTTTGCACTTTTGCACATCCTCCCATTCCCCCATCCCCTATCCCCAGTCCCCTCAAAACACCCTTCCCTTTTCCCCCTTTAGAGGGTTAAAACGACTCCTTCCTATCCGCTTTTCTGTCCCATGAACTCCGCCCAAGTCCGCCAATCGTTCCTCGACTTCTTTAAGTCGAAGCAGCACTCGATCGTCCAGTCATCGAGCCTGATGCCCGATTCGCCGAACCTCCTGTTCACGAATGCTGGGATGAACCAGTTCGTGCCGATCTTCCTCGGTCAGACGAAGTGCCCCTACACCCCCGGTCGCGCGGCGGATACCCAGAAGTGCATCCGCGCCGGCGGTAAGCACAATGACCTCGAAGACGTCGGCCTCGACACCTACCACCACACGTTCTTCGAGATGCTGGGGAACTGGTCCTTCGGCGACTACTTCAAGCGCGAGGCCATCGACTTCGCTTGGGAGCTCATCACCGAGGTCTGGAAGTTCCCCAAGCACCGCCTGTACGCCACCGTCTACAAGCCTGATAAGTCCAAGGGCGACCCTTCGGAGTTTGACCAAGATGCCTGGGATGTGTGGGCGGAGAAATTCCGTGCCGCCGGCCTCGACCCCGAAGTCCACATCGTGAACGGGAATAAGAAGGATAATTTCTGGATGATGGGCGAAACCGGTCCATGCGGCCCCTGCACGGAACTCCACGTCGACCTCACGCCGGAAGGCGACACCAAGGGCACGCTTGTGAACGGCAGCGATGCCCGTTGCATGGAAATCTGGAACTTGGTCTTTATCCAATTCAACGCCAACCCTGACGGCACGTTCAGCCCACTCCCGGCCCGCCACGTCGACACCGGGATGGGCTTCGAGCGCGTTGCGGGCATTATGCAGTGCACGAAGAACTTCAAGGACTTCTCTGGCGTGATCTCCAACTACGAGAGCGACGTCTTCAGCCCGCTCTTCCGCCGCCTCGAGGAACTCTCGGGCAAGAAGTATGGCTCCACCCTGCCCGTGGCAGGCTCCACTGGCGACACCCAGCAGGAGAAGGATGACGTGGCCTTCCGCGTCATTGCTGACCACATCCGCACGCTGTCGTTCGCGATCGCCGACGGTATCCAGCCGGGCAATTCCGACCGCAACTACGTCCTCCGTCGCATCCTGCGCCGCGCCGTCCGATACGGCCGCACGCTCGGCCTGAAGAATGGTTTTTTCCACCAACTCGTCGGCGTGCTCGCCGACACCATGGGTGATGTCTTCCCTGAAATCCGCTCCCGCCGCTCGGTCGTGGCCGACGTGATTCGCATCGAAGAAGAGTCCTTCAACCGCACACTCGATAAGGGCATCGCACTCTTCGAGGACGAGGCCAGCAAGCTCAAGACGGGCGGCGCCATCTCCGGGGCGATTGCCTTCCGCCTCTACGACGAACAGGGCTTCCCGCTCGACCTCACGCAGCTCATGGCCCGTGAACGCGGCTTGACCGTCGATGGTGCCGGCTTCGAAAAGCTGATGGAAGAACAACGTGCCCGGGCCCGCGCGGCCCAGAAGAAGGAAATCATCACACTTTCCGACATTGGTTCCGACCACCCGACCGATTTCGTCGGCTACGACGCGCTCTCCACCCAGGCCAAGGTCGCCCAAGTGGCCAAAATCAAGGAGCGCTCTGCCGTCATCCTCGATAAATCTCCCTGCTACGCCGAGATGGGTGGCCAAGTCGGCGACACCGCGGTGCTCACCGCGGGCGGCCGCTCCTGGCGGGTCGTCGACACGCAGAAATCCGGCCAGACATGGCTCCACTTCATCGACGGCGATGATGCGCCTGAGACGGGCGCGGCCATCGAAATCACCGTCGACCAGGCCCGTCGCGATGCCATCCAGCGCCACCACACGGTGACGCACATCCTACACTGGGCGCTCCACGAGGTCGTTTCGAAGGAGGCCTCTCAGAAGGGCTCGGCGGTCGACCCAACGAAGCTAACGTTCGACTTCAACGGCCAAGCGCTCACGCCCGGCCAGCTCGCCGACATCGAGCGCCTCGTCAACGAGCGGGTGCTGGCCGACGACATCGTCACTACGGCCGAGGTAAAGTACACGCACGTCAAGGGTCGCCCCGACATCATGCAATTCTTCGGCGACAAGTACGGTGAGTTCGTCCGCGTCGTTCAAGTCGGCGGTAAGGCCACTGGCCTCGACGGTTGGTCCATGGAACTCTGCGCCGGCACGCACGTCGGCCGCACTGGTGAAATCGGCCTCTTCCGCATCACGGGTGAGAACGCCATCGCCGCCGGCGTCCGCCGCATTGAAGCCGTCGCTGGCCTAGCCGCTTACGACCGTGCCCGGTCCGAAGCCGAACTGCTCAAGGCCCTCGCCTCAGCGAGCAACTCGCCGATCAGCGACCTCGCCAAGCGCTTCGATGCCTTGATGGAGCAGTCTGCTGCACTCGAGAAGAAGCTGAAGTCTTACCGCGACAAGGAAGCCGGTGCTCTCGCCGAGACCCTCGCAGCGCAAGCCGCTGACCGTGCGGGCCTGAAGTACGTTGTCGCCCAAGTTTCGATGGAGAACCCGAACGACCTCCGCGAACTCGGCGCCAAAGTCGCTGCCAAGGTTGGCCCGGCCGCGGTCGTTGTGCTGGCCGCGGTCATCGCCGGCAAGGTCTCACTCGTCGCCAATTGCGGCGCCGACGCCGTCAAGGCCGGCAAGCAAGCCGGCAAAATCGTCACCGACGCCTGCGGTAAGCTCGGCGGCAAGGGGGGCGGCAAGCCCGACTCCGCCATGGGCGGCGGTACCGACGTCGCCAAGCTCGCCGAGGCCCTCGCCAGCGTGGCTTAAGAGGGCCTAGGCTAGAGTTAGGGACAGGGCCAGGTAACACTGGCCCTCTTTATTGCTGCCCACCAACCATCCCGCTCCGGGTGGCTGGCGGAGGCTTAAGATCCATTCTGCCCCTCCCCACCCCTTTGCCTGCCCCTCCCCCTATCATTTTTATCAATACCATATTCTAATATGGACTTAAGTAATTCTTGATATTGTGTGTCTAAATTATTCATATTTTTTATATTATAGTTCACCATATATTAGGGATACGACCCACTCAACTAAAAAAATTATTCCAAGTACAAATCCTAATGTACCAAAACTAGCAACACACGCCTTTTTCCATTTTTTCTTAATCTTTATCATTCTTAAATGGTTTTTCATACTTTGGTTTAATTAGTTTCCAAATTATATCATCATAAGGTACTTTA
>CAITUF010000075.1 GCA_903895475.1 uncultured Opitutia bacterium
CGGCATCTTGACGCGGTCGGCGTAGTTCATGCCGTCCCAAATCTGTTTATAGCCTTCGTTGTCGTGCAGTGCCTTGCCCCAATGATTCTCAGCGTCGAAGAGGTGGCCGCAACCGTAGGTCGGGATGCCGAAGGCGAAGCGGTCGTCGAGCCCGAGGACCGTGCTCGTGATCACGCCGCCCCAAGAGATACCCATCACGCCAATCTTGGCGGCGTCCACTTCGGGCAAGGAGCGGAGCAGCGAGTTCGCCAGCATCGTGTCGGCGAGGGCGTGGTACATCCATTGTTCCTTCAGCGGGAGCTTGGTGTCGGCGAAGATGCCATCGCGGGCGGGACCGGCGAAGGCGTGACGGGCCCAGGCGCTGCGGCCTTTCACGATGTTCTCGTTAATGTCGGTCTGGCCTTCGACCGCGATACTGATGGCTGCGAAGCCTTGGGCGTTCCATTTCTGGACCCATTCCTTGTAGGCCGTACCACCGCCCCCGTGGACGAGGACGATGCCGGGGACCTTGCCTTCGCGTTTAGCCGGCAGTCCGATCCAAGCGAAGACGCGGGTCGGCTTTCCTTGCCAAGGTAGGGCGTCGTAGAAGATCGCGCGGATCGGGCCATCCGCCTTGAAGCCCTCGGCCTCGTAGGTCTTCGGGGCTTGGGCGCAGGTGTCCACAAGTCCCAGCACCACCTTACGGTCGGCGATGGCCTCGGCGAAGAGGGCAGCGGAGAGCGCGAGCAGGCAGAGCAGGGAGCGCATGGGGTCGGGGGTAAGTTGGGCGTATAATCCTTTTGGTGCAAAAACAATGGGGTTCAGAACACGGGGTCAGGCCGTACCTTTTGAGTGCTGAACTAAAATTCGGCTTAAAGTGACGGTTTTCGGTTCAGGCCCCGAGTGGGTAAGGCCTACCCCCTTGAGATGCCGCGAACCAGAAGTTCCCGCCCGCCGTCGACGCCCTGCAGTGGCTACCCGTGAAGCGCTCAGTCGCCCCACCTCAGGGCAATTGACGGATAATGAAGGCGACCCGGCCCAATTCCGCCTAGAATACTGGAGAAGGCCTTCGATAATCGGGCGCATCATCCCGATGAAGCCACTCACCTTCTGCAGCCTGTTGCTCGCTTCCCTAGCACCGCTCCTGGCGGCGGAAACGAAGAAGCCCAACGTCTTGTTCATCGTCGCGGATGACCTCGGCTACCGCGAGCTGGGTTGCTATGGCGGCAACGGCATCCCGACGCCGAATATCGACCGGCTCATCGCCAAGGGCGCACGCTTCACGGATGGCTACGTCACGGCTCCTTTCTGCGCCGCGTCCCGGGCCGCGCTGCTGACGGGCCGTTACCAGACGAGCTTTGGTTTCGAGTTCAACCCGATCGGCAGCAAGAACCTGGAACCTGGCATCGGCCTACCCGTTGGCATACCGACCATCGCCGATCGCCTGCGCGCCGCAGGGTATCACACCGGCCTGGTCGGCAAATGGCACCTGGGCGGCACCGCCCCCTTCCACCCTCAACAGCGAGGCTTCGCTGACTTCTTCGGTTTCCTCCATGAAGGTCGCTACTTCGAGCCCGAAATCGGCAAGGGCAATACGACCTGGCTGCGCCGGAAGAACTTGCCTGATGGCGCCATGGGGCGCTGGACCTCGCCAGATGGCCGCCTGATCCAGAGCGACCACCTTAAATCCGACGAACCGGAATACAATAAAGACAACCCGATGATGCGCGGCAATAAAGCCATCGACGAACCGAGTAACCTCACCGATGCGTTCACGCGCGAGGCGATGGAATTCTTCGACCGCACGAAGGAGCAACCTTTCTTTCTCTATCTCGCTTACAACGCCGTCCACAGCCCGATGCAGGGAACCGACGCCCACATGGCCCGCTTCAAGCACATCCCCGATGTGCAACGGCGCATCTTCGCCGCGATGCTCACGCACCTTGACGAATCCGTCGGCAAACTCATGGCCAAGCTCGACGCCAATGGGCAGACCGAGAATACGATCATCGTCTTCCTCAGCGACAACGGCGGCCCGACGCGCGAGCTCACCTCAAGCAACCATCCCTTCCGCGGTGAAAAAGGTCAGCTACTCGAAGGTGGTATCCGCGTGCCCTTTGCGGTGACTTGGCCCGGCGTGACGAAGCCAGGAACGGTCATCAAGACCCCCGTCATCTCCACCGATCTTACCGCAATGGCCCTCGCCGCCGCCGGCATCGCGACCCCAGCCGATGCCGACGGCAAAGACCTGCGCAGCCGGTTTGTGAATCCTTACGTCGGACCCATCCATGAGACACTCTACTGGCGAGTCGGCAAGAGTGGCGCCTTGCGATTCGGGAAGTGGAAGCTCTTCAAGGGCGGACCCCGCTGGGAACTCTACGACCTGGAAACCGACCCTTCTGAAAAAAGGGAAGTGTCCGCGAGCCATGAAGAACTGACCAAGACCTTGGTCGAGCGATGGGAAGCGTGGAGCAAGACGCAGGCCGAACCGCTCTGGCGTTAAGCCTTCTGACAACTGAGAGCGTAAGGGTAAAAACAATGGGGTCAGACCCCATTAATAGGGTCTGACCCTATTATGGGGAAGCCGGGTGACTTATTTCTGGGTGAAGACGAAGACGCCGTGCTTGTTGGCAGTGACAATGGCCGGCTTGGCCTGCTTAGTCAGCGGGCCCGTCCAGAATTGCGTACCGACCCCGCTGTCGCGGTCGACCTGGTGCGTCACGTAGCTCGCGCCGCCCTTGCCGTCGCGCTTCAGTTCGAACCAATAGACCACGGGGTCGGCCATCGGCTCATCGTCGGCCTTGGGTCCATGGGCCCAGCGACGCTTGCCCGTGACGATGTCGAGGAGGCCGTCGCCATTGACGTCGGCGAGCTGGATGGCGTGGAGCTGGCTGAAGACGACGCCTTGCGGGTTTTCCGCGGGCGTGGCGCCCATGATCCTGCGCTCGGCGAAGGAACCATCCGCGTTCTGTTCGAACCAGGAGAGCCCGTAGCCGTGGGCCTTGAGGCTCGTGATGACGTCGTTGCGCCCGTCGCCATTGACATCGAGCACGTACATCTGCGCGCCGCCCTGGCCGAATTTCGCCGGGTGGAAGACCCAGTCGGAGTCCTTCGTGGTGTCCTTGGGTTGCTCATACCAGCCGTCTTTCTCGAGGATATCCATGCGGCCATCGCCGTTGACGTCGCCGGCACCGTAGCCGTGGGTATACTTAAAAATCTTCTGGTCGTTGGCGGGCGACTTCGGGGTAATCGGACGGAAGCGCGCCTTGCCGAGCGGGTTATTCCAGTCGATCTCGGCGTAGCCGAACTGACCGCCAGACTTTCCGCCCTTGGCATCCTTTGCTTTCACGAGGTCGCTCGAATGGCAGAGTAGCTCGGGCTTACCGTCGCCGTTAATGTCGACGAGTCCGGGTGATTCACCGTCGGCTACATCAAAAATATTATGTCGGGCCCAGTCACCGCCCTTGCCGGCGGGATTGACGAACACGAAGGCGGGTTCACCAGGCAGACCGTAGACAAGGAGGTCGGGCCAACCATCGCCCGTGAAGTCGTAAGCGAACTGGATGAAGTAGTCGGAGTAGCCGGTCGCGGGATTGTAGGGCGTCTTGCTGGGACCGCCGGCGTTCTGGCGCTCAGGGGTGTACGTGACCTTCTCCTTGAAGTCCGGCCCCAGCCAGATGAAGCGACCGGCGGCGACGTCGAGCTGCCCGTCGTGGTTGAAGTCGGCGACCGCACAACCTTCAGCGACGAAGTCCTTGGTGATAGTCTGCTTGGTGAACGAGACCTCCGCGGCCGCGAGGGACGCGGTAGTGGCGAGGAAGGCGAGGATGGGGCGCATAGGGCGGGGTGGGGCTTTGGCCTTCGGCGCGTCGGCGGCGAAAAGAGTGGTCGCTAGCAGGAGGGCGATGAGACGCATGGGGATGCGTTCATTTCTTACCCTTGGGGTCAAGGTTGGCGAGCAGTTCTTCGGGGGTGACTTTGGATTGGACGCCGGTGGCGGGAACAGGGGCCTTAGCGGTCCAGAGAATGGCATTTAAGACCACTTTACGCTGGTCGTCATTACCCCAGTTCTTGTGGTTGTGTCCGCCGGTGAAGCCGAAGCCGCGGCCACCGTCGGCCCGTTCGGTCGCCCAGGAAACGTGCTGAGGAACGCGATCCGCCACTTCTTTGCGCACGTGGGCATTACCGGAGCGCATGCCGTCAGGAAGCTTCAGACTGACCGGAGGAATCGCGCTCAGGATCGGGGCGACGGATTTCATGCCGTCTTTGAAGCGCATGTGGAAATACCATTCGTCGTGCGTGGTGAAGGGGCTGACGCCGTTGGCAATCGGATGGACGGGTAGCTGGGTGAAGTCGGCCTGCCAGTGCGGGTTGACGGACCAGAACGGTTCGCAATAGCCGCCCATCCATTCGAGGAATTCCGCGCCGCCTTTGTCTTTCAGGACTTCGGTCGCCCAGTGGAGGGTGACGAA
>CAITUF010000076.1 GCA_903895475.1 uncultured Opitutia bacterium
GCGCCAAGAAGGCCACCAAAGCTAAGAAGAAGTAATTCTTCCTAGTCTTTCCGTCCTTCGTGACGGATGGCCGCCGGTACCCCCGGTAACACAAGGACCCTCGAAAGAGGGTCCTTTTCTGTTTCTAGGGGTCGCAGGTGGTGTTGGCTTGAAAACGCCCCTGCGCAGTCTTTGTTTCCCCTGCTAACCCTTCCCAATGAGCACCCCTCCTGCCAACGCCGGCCGCATTACCATCGCCCACGGCAAACTCACGGTCCCCGACCGCCCCATCATTCCCTTCATCGAAGGGGACGGCACGGGTCCTGACATCTGGCGTGCTTCCGTCCGCGTCCTCGATGCCGCCGTGGCCAAGGCGTATGCCGGCCAGCGCCAAATCCAATGGCTCGAAGTCCTTGCGGGGGAGAAGTCTTACAATAAAACGCAGAACTGGCTCCCCGAGGAGACCCTCACCGCCTTCCGCGATTACCTCGTCGGCATTAAGGGCCCCTTGACGACTCCGACTGGCGGCGGCATTCGCTCCCTGAACGTCGCCCTGCGTCAGCAGCTTGACCTCTACGTTTGCCTGCGCCCGGTGCAATGGTTCATCGGCGTGCCTTCGCCCGTCAAGAACCCCGGTAAGGTCAACATGGTCATCTTCCGTGAGAACACTGAAGACATCTACGCGGGTATCGACTTTGAAGCGGGCTCCGAAATCGCCCTAAAGACGTTGGAGTTTATTAAGACCAACTTCCCCAAGGAATTTTCGAAGATCCGTTTTGGCGCCGAGCAGCCGGCCACGGTCGGCCTCGGCATCAAGCCCGTGTCCCGCCCAGGTTCCGAGCGCCTCATCCGCTCGGCCCTTCAGTACGCCATCGAGAATAAGCGCAAGTCGCTCACCTTGGTCCACAAGGGCAACATCATGAAGTACACCGAAGGGGCCTTCATGAAGTGGGGTTATGACCTCGCCAAGAGCGAGTTCGGCGCGGTCGAAATCGACGGCGGCCCGTGGTGTAAAATCCCGGAAGGGAAGCCTGGTGCCGGCCTGATCATCAAGGACGCCATCGCCGATATCACCCTCCAGCAGATTCTCACGCGCCCGACCGACTTCGACGTCATTGCGACGCTTAACCTGAACGGCGACTACCTCTCCGACGCCTTGGCGGCACAGGTCGGCGGCATCGGTATCGCTCCAGGCGGTAATATTAACTACCTCACTGGCCACGCCATCTTTGAGGCGACTCACGGCACGGCGCCGAAGTATGCCAATAAGGATGTCGTGAATCCGGGCTCGGTTGTCCTCTCGGGGGAGATGATGCTCCGTTACATGGGTTGGACCGAGGCCGCTGACCTCGTCCTGAAGGGGCTCAACGGCGCCATTGGTGGCGGCCGCGTGACCTATGACTTCGCCCGCCAGATGCAGGGTGCGACGGAAATTAAGTGTTCCGAGTTTGGTGACGCGATCATCGCGGCGATGTAACTTCCTGGTTTCTATAGTTAAGGTTTTACCAGCGATGGCAGGCTCCGAAAGGGGCTTGCCATCGCTTATTTTTAGGCTACAAAAAGTACTCCTGACCAAACTATGAAGAACACCCTCACCGCCCTCGCCCTCGCTGTTTTCACCGCGGGTATCGCTCACGCCCAAACCGCCCCGGCCCCTGTCGCCGTTGCCGTTCCTACCTCTGATATCTCCGTCAGCGGCCGCTTCTCTTGGGAAGCGAAGAACGTCTTCCGTGGTAAGGAGCGCTCCAGCACCGATGGCCTAATCCAGTCCACCGTCAGCGTCGAGTCCGCCGTCCCAGGCTTTGCCGGTGTCTCCGCTTACGTCAGCTACTTCAACGCCGACAACTTCGAGCGCACGCTCAACATCGGTGGTCGCACCGACCTCAATGGCGTGGGTACGATCGAATTCGGCGTGTCCCGCACGAGCAACTCGACCGCAGTGGCGACCCTCGCTGGCCAAGGCTTCACCCGCATCGATAACAGCCGCGAACTCTACGTCGGCGTCGCCCAGAAGCCTGGTTCCTTCATCCGCACCTCGGCGTTCCTCTACTACAACACGGACCTCAAGCAGACCAACCTCGTGGTGGCTGGCTCTAAGGACTACGAAGGTAAGAACCTCGGCATCCCGGGCTTCGACCTCGAAACCAAGGCTTACCTCGGTCTCGCTGACGCCAAGGCTTCCTCCCACGACGTCGCCAACTCCTACATCTACCTCGGCGCCTCCGCCGATGTGACCCGTGCCATCGGCACCGGTGCGAAGGTGGGTCTCGGCGTCAACTGGGCCTACAACACCGACGGCCAGGCACAGACCGCTGGGAAGACCGTCTGGCTCAAGGCTTACGCTAACTTCAAGTTCTAAGCCCCAAGGTTAGGGCTTTTCCCCGAAAGGCGCGACTCAGGTCGCGCCTTTCTTATTTTTAGCCCCAGACCACCCCTAGGGGGCACTTTCCCCTCAAATCCGATATTCGGGTGTTGACGGAGGGGGGTGACTTCTCATTTTCCGACTTTCCCTCTTTATGAAGACCACGCTAGCCAAGAACGTGCAGCTCAAGGACAAGACCTGGTACGTCATCGACGCCAAGGATCAGGTCCTCGGCCGTCTCGCCGTCAAAATCGCCAATGTCCTCCGCGGCCGCCACAAGCCCACCTACACCCCCCACGTCGACACGGGTGACTACGTCATCGTGATCAACGCCGACAAGGTGCGCCTCACCGGTTCCAAGGAAACGGACAAGACGTACATGTTCTACACCGGTTGGGTCGGTACCGCCTACCGCCGCACTGCCGCTGCCATGCGCGAGCGTCGTCCGGAGTTCTTGGTTACCCATGCCGTCAAGGGCATGCTCCCTAAGAACCGCCTCGCCAACGATATGCTTACCAAGCTGCGCGTCTTCGCCGGCGACAAGCACGAGCACGCCGCCTCCAACCCGGTGCCGTTCCCTGAGTTCAAGAAGGTCTAATCGCCTAATTTCTTTCTAAATGAGCGCCACCAAGTCCACCGCCATCACTGCCGTCGGCCGTCGCAAGACCGCCTCGGCTCGTATCCGTCTCACGACTGGTACCGGCTCCATCTCTATCAACGGTAAGCCCCTGGAAGAGTACCTCTACACCGAGGCCCTCGTTAAGTCCGCTACCGCCCCGATCCGCACCGCCGGTCTCGAAGGCCAGGTCGATGTCATCGTCCTCGTCATCGGTGGCGGCCCTAACGGCCAAGCCGGTGCCATCTCCCATGGCCTCGCTCGTGCGATCCAGAAGATGAACCCCGAGCTCCGCGCCCCCCTCAAGAAGGAAGGCCTGTTGACCCGCGACGGTCGTATGCGCGAACGTAAGAAGCCCGGTCGTCCTGGTGCCCGTAAGCGCTTCCAGTTCTCCAAGCGCTAAACCGCCGAGAGACAGGAAAACACCAGGCCCCGGACTCCGGGGCCTTTTTGTTGCCTAGTTTTCTGTGTCCAAGCACCCAAACGTCGTCTAATCATCTAATAATACCGTTATGTCGCAGCCACTGACCAAAGTCGGCATCGTCGGAGCCTCTGGGTACACCGGGGAAGAGCTCGTCCGCGTCCTTGCCCGCCACCCGCACGTCCAGCTCGCAGCTGTCTGCTCCCGCACCTTGGCCGGCAAGGCCGTCGCCGATGAGATTCCGCGCCTGCGGGGCATCGTTGATGCGGGCTTGCTCTTCTCGGCGTCCTCACCCGCTGAATGCGCGGCCTCCGACGTGGCAGTCTGGTTCTTGGCGTTACCCCATGGGGTCGCCGCAGAATACGCCCAGCCGCTCATCGCCGCTGGTAAGCGGGTCCTTGACCTTTCCGCTGACTTCCGCCTCCGCGACCTCGGGCTCTACAAAAAATACTACGGCCACGATCATCCAGCGCCCGCCCTCGCCGCCGCGGCCCGTTATGTCGTGCCCGAGCTCCAGCTCGACGATACGTGGAAACAGGCGCCACTCATTGCGTGCCCAGGTTGCTACCCGACGAGTATTCAAGTGCCGCTCGTGCCGCTCTTGCGGGCTGGCCTCGTGAAGCCCGAGCCCGGTCGCTTGATCATCAATTCCTACAGCGGCGTTTCTGGGGCCGGTAAGAAGGCCGACGTCGGGTATCTTTTTTGCGAGCGGGATAGCTCCATCAAGGCTTACGGCATTCCTGGCCACCGCCACATCGCCGAGATCGAAGAACAGTTCGGCGTCGCCGCTGGTCAGCCTGTCGTCGTGCAGTTCAATCCCCACCTCGCGCCGATGCACCGCGGTATCGCCACGACCATTGTCGTGCCCGCCGTCGGCGTCACCGCCGCGCAGGTCGAAGCCGTCTGGCAGCAGGCCTACGCGGGCCGGCCGTTCGTTTCCGTGCTGAAGTCGGGCGACTTCCCCGACACCGCCCACGTGGCCAACACGAATCGCGTAGCGATGTCCGTCGTCGCCGACGGGCGTACGGGCAACCTCATTATCACCTCGGTGATCGACAACCTCCTGAAGGGCGCAGGCGGCCAAGCCGTGCAGGCGCTGAACCTTCTGATGGGTTGGTCCGAGACCGCTGGCCTCCGCTAAGTTTTCCATGTCCATCGAATTCACGAACGATTCCCCGGGTGTCTCGGACGTCCCCGGCTTCCGCGTCGGCGCCGCTGGCTGCGATATCCGCAACAAGGGCCAAGACCGCCTCGATCTCGCGCTCATCGTCGCCGATCAACTATGCGCCGCCGCCGGCGTGTTCACCACAAACGACGTCAAGGCCGGCCCCGTCCGTATCTCGCAAGCCACGTTGCTCTCTTCGCAGGGCCGCGTCCGCGGCGTGATTGCCAACAGCGGTAACGCCAATGCATGCACGTCGAGCCAAGGCGATGCGGATGCCGTCCGCATGGCTCAGCTCGGCGCCGAGGCCGCTGGCCATGCAGGCGAACCTTTCTTGGTTTGTTCGACCGGTCGTATCGGCGAACTCCTGCCCATGGCAAAGGTCGCCGCTGGGGCTACCGCTGCGGCGGCGCGTCTCTCGCGCGATTCGACTGAAGGCGTACGCGCCGCTAATGCCATCCTGACTTCTGATACGCGTCCGAAGACCTGCACCGCGCGTTTCACCTGGCAGGGCCAGACGGTCACCATCGCCGGCTTCGCCAAGGGCGCCGGGATGATTGAACCCAACATGGCCACGATGTTGGCGTTCGTCTGCACCGATGCCGCCGCTGAGCCTGCTTTCCTGAAGACGGCCCTCAAGGCCTCGTCGGATCAGTCTTTTAACTGCGTGAGCGTCGACGGCGACATGTCCACCAACGACACCGTCATCCTCCTCGCCTCAGGCGTCGCCCAGGTATTGGTCGGCCCGGGCGCTCCGGCTGAACTCAACAGTCTGTTCCAAGAAGCCTTGGACCGCGTCTGCTTCTCCCTCGCTGAGAAGATTGTCGGTGATGGTGAGAAGATCACGAAAGTCGTGTCCGTCGAGGTTTCGGGGGCTCGCAACCGAGCCGACGCCGAGAAGATCGCGCGTGCGATTGGTAACTCGCTCCTCGTGAAGTCCTCTTGGTTCGGGGAAGACCCGAACTGGGGCCGCTTGGCGGATGCGGCTGGTTATGCCCGCACAGGCCTAGATGAGACCAAGCTGGATATCCATTACGAGGACGTCCCCGCCGTCTTGGGTGGCCGCCCGGTGCCTGAGAATAAGCCAAAGTGGAAGGAAGTCGTGAAGGCCCGCCAGTTCCGGGTGCGCTTGGACCTGCACCTAGGCGATGCGCAGTTCCGTCTGCTGGCTTCGGACCTCACGGACGGTTACGTGAACTACAACAAGAGCGAGTAAGGGTTATTTTCCGTTTGCTCGCCCCGCCAGTCCGCTGACACTTGCCGTCCGTCTGATGAGCACGCACGCCGCGCATAATAAATCCGAGGTCCTTCTCGAAGCCCTCCCGTATATCCAAAAGTTCCGTGGCTCCACCTTCGTGGTGAAGTACGGCGGTAGCTTCATGGATGACCCTAATCCCGAGGGCCGCGACCGCGTCGCCACGGATATCGCTTTTCTCGCGGCGGTCGGCATCCAAGTCGTCGTCGTGCACGGCGGTGGCAAGGCCATCACCCGCGCCATGGATAAAGCCGGCATCAAGTCCGAGTTTCGTGGCGGCATGCGCGTCACCGACGCCGCCACCGTGAAGATCGTCGAGGAGACCCTCAACATCGAGATCAACGGCCAGATTTGCGAATCGCTGAAGGCCCGTGGCGCCAACCCGCTCGGCATGCCCGGTAACCACGTTAACCTGTGTGAGAAGCTCATGGGCACAGACGAGCAGGGGAAACCTTGCGACATCGGCTTCGTCGGTGACATCAAGTTCGTGAAGACGAAGCTCATCAAGAAGGCGCTGGCCGATGGCCACTTGCCGGTGGTTTCGCCCATCGCCTTGGACGCCGATGATCAGGCGTACAACACCAACGCCGACGTCGCTGCGGCCGCCGTGGCCAATTCGCTCCGGGCTCGCCGCTTGATTTTCATGAGCGACGTCCCCGGCCTGTTAGCCGACCCGAAGGACCCCTCCACACTCATCACCACGCTCAAGGTCAGTGAAGTCGATGAACTCAAGCGTAAGGGCGTTATTGCTGGCGGGATGATTCCCAAGGTCGATAGCGCCGTGAAGGCCCTCAAGGAAGGCGTCCGTCGCGTGCACTTCATCGATGGCCGCGTCCCGCACGCCCTGTTGCTTGAAGTCTTCACCGACAAGGGCATCGGGACCGAAATCGTCCACGGCTGATGAGCGCAGAATCTGCAGACCCAACCGCCGCGCTCTACGAGCAGTATCTGGCCCGGAATTATGGGGCTCCGCCCGTCACGTTGGTGCGGGGCGAGGGGTCTCGCGTCTGGGACGCCGCTGATAAGTGTTACCTCGATTTCGCTACCGGGATTGCCGTGAACGCGCTGGGCCATGCCCACCCCGTTTGGGTCAAGCGGGTGAGTGAGCAGGCTGGGAAGCTGGTTCATGTCAGCAATCTCTACCGCAATGAGCCGCAAGGCCGTCTGGCCGCCGCGCTGAGCCATTATTGCGGTCCGGGTCGGGTCATCTTCTGTAACAGTGGTGCTGAGGCCAATGAAGGCCTCCTGAAGCTCGCTCGTTTGCATGGCCTACGGAAGTCCGGCACCGAAGGCACCTGCATCGGCGTCGTCGTCGCGGAGAAGGCTTTCCATGGGCGCACCTTTGGCGGCATGTCCGCCACACCGCAGGAGAAGATTCAAAAAGGCTTCCGGCCGTTACTGTCTGGTTTCACCGCCGCGCCGCTTAATGATTTAGCCGCGTGGGACAAGGCCATCGACGCCCAGACCACCGCGGCGGTGCTGGTCGAATCCATTCAAGGGGAGGGCGGTGTCTTCCCGGCGACGGCCGAGTTCCTGCAGGGTCTGCGTAAACTTTGCACGGAACGGAACGTTCTGCTGCTGATTGACGAAATTCAGTGCGGCATCGGCCGGACCGGTGATTTCTTTGCCTTTGAACGCGCTGGCGTGAAGCCCGATGCCATCGCCATGGCCAAGGGACTCGGCGGCGGTTTCCCCATCGGCGCTATCTGGATGGCTCCTCCGCATGATACGCTTTTCCAGGCGGGCTCTCACGGGACGACCTTCGGCGGCGGCGCCCTGGCGGCTACCGCTGGCTTGGCTGTCCTGGAAGTCATCGAGTCTGAAAAGCTCCTCGCCAAGGTCACCGCGCAGTCCCCGGCTTGGCATGCCGCCCTGCGCGGCTTGGTAGCCTTGCGGCCCGACCTCGTTAAAGAGGTCCGTGGCACTGGCTATATGGTCGGCGTGGTCCTGACTGTTGATCCAGTTCCCGTTGTTACCGCCCTCCGCGACGCTGGTCTACTGACTGCACCCGCGGGTGGTGTCGCCGTCCGTTTATTGCCCCCCTTGGTGGCGACGGAGTCCGAGTTGGCGGAGTCCGTGGCGGTCCTGACGAAGGTGTTACGCGACTGGAAGGTCGCTTAAGCCCTTTCGTCACCTATTTTCCGCTGTCCAAACGGGTTTCCCCACCTATCTTTAAACGCTTTCCGAGATGCGTCACTTCCTGAAGGAGACCGACCTTTCCGCCGCTGAAACTGCGACGGTGTTCGCCCAAGCGGCCGCGCTGAAGGCTGGTCGTGGCCGCACGACTCCCTCGGACCTCGCCCGCCAGTCGTGGGGCTTGATGTTTTTTAAGAAGAGTACCCGGACGCGTGTTTCCTTTCAGGTCGGCGTCCATGAGCTCGGTGGCCAGCCGGTCATGCTCAATGCCGATGACCTGCAGCTCTCGCGGGGCGAGACCGTGGCCGATACCGCCAAGGTCCTGTCACGCTACCTGCACGGCATGGTTATTCGTTGCCACGAGCACGCCCTCCTCGAGGAGTTTGCCCGTTGTGGTACGATGCCGATCGTCAATGCCTTGTCGGACTTCCTGCACCCGTGTCAGTTCATGACGGACATGTTCACGCTCGCGGAACGCTACGCGCCCGGTCGTCCGGAACAGTATGCTGCTTCGCTGAAGGGCAAGAAGGTCGCGTTCCTCGGTGACACCGCCTGCAACATGGCGAACTCGTTTGTGCTCGGTGGCGCCGCCCTCGGGGTGGAAATCGCTTTAGCCGGTCCTGCCGGCTACGAGCCTGGTGCTGAGATTCGCGCCCAACTTAAGGCGGATGGCCTCAAGGAAACCTTCACCTTCACCACCGATGCCGCCGCGGCTGTGCGTGGCGCCGACATGGTCTATACGGATGTCTGGGTGAGCATGGGTATGGAGGCCGAGAAGGCCGAACGCCTGAAGCTCATGCAGCCTTATCAGGTCAATGCGCAGCTGCTGGCCCTCGCAAAGCCCAGTGCCTATTTCATGCACTGCCTCCCGGCGCACCCGGGCGAAGAGGTTTCCGCCGAGGTCTTGGCGAGCCCGCAGAGTATCATCTTTGACCAAGCCGAGAACCGCCTGCACGTGCAGAAGGCCATCCTCGCGCACCTCGCCGCCCACCGCGGTTGATTCCTTTACCCATACCACATGAGCAAGCAGAAGAAAATCGTCCTCGCCTATTCCGGCGGCCTCGACACCTCCGTCCTCCTTTCTTGGATCAAGGACAAGCATAACGCCGAGATGATCGCGTTCTGCGCCGACATCGGCCAAGAAGATGAACTCAAGGGCCTCAAGCAGAAGGCCATGAAGACGGGGGCCTCCAAGCTGTATATCGACGACCTCCAGGCCGAATTCGCCCGCGACTTCATCTATCCGATGATGCAGGCCGGCGCCATCTACGAAGGCCAGTACTACCTCGGCACCTCCATCGCGCGGCCGCTCATCGCTAAGCGCATGGTCGAGATTGCCCGCAAGGAAGGCGCGACCGCCATCGCCCACGGCGCCACTGGTAAGGGCAATGACCAGGTCCGCTTCGAACTGACCTGCGCCGCCCTGGCCCCTGACCTGGAAATCATCGCACCTTGGCGCAATGAGGCCTTCCGCAAGGACTTCCCGGGCCGCGCCGAGATGATCGCCTATTGCGCTGACCATAAAATCCCTGTCGAGGCTAGCGCCAAGAAGCCTTACTCCTCGGACCGTAATCTCCTGCACATCTCCTACGAAGCCGGCATTCTCGAAGACCCTTGGATGGATGCGTTTGCGCCCGCCAATAAGGCGATGTTCAAACTCTCGGTTTCGCCCGAAGATGCGCCGAATAAGCCAGAGTACGTCGAACTGGAGTTCCGCCAGGGCGATTGCATCGCCGTCAACGGCAAGAAGCTCGATCCCCTCGGCGTCATGCGCACGCTCAATAAGCTCGGCGGCCGCCATGGCGTCGGCCGCGTTGACATGGTCGAGAACCGTTTTGTCGGCATGAAGAGCCGCGGCGTCTACGAGACCCCCGGTGGCACCATCCTGCACTTCGCCCATCGTCAGATCGAGTCGCTCACCATGGACCGCGAGGTCATGCACCTGCGCGATTCGCTCGTCCCGCGCTACGCGACTCTCGTCTACAACGGCTTCTGGTATGCCCCCGAGCGCCTCGCGCTTCAGGCCCTCATCACTGAGTCGCAGCGCAACGTCACCGGCACGGTCCGGGTGAAGCTCTACAAGGGCGGCACGTACGTCGCTGGCCGGAAGAGCCCGCGTTCGCTCTACAACCCGCACATCGCCACGATGGAGGCGGATCCGACCAAGGCCTACAATCAGGACGACGCTACCGGTTTCATTCGTCTCAACGGCCTGCGCCTGCGCGTGAATTCGAAGGTCAACGGCGTTGCCAATCTCAGTAAGACGGTTCGCTAAGGCTAAGAGAGACAAAGATAGCAGGGCGTCCCGGTCGGGACGCCCTGCTTGTTTTAAATTGGAGGCGCGGGTCGGAATTGAACCGACGCATGGGGCTTTTGCAGAGCCCGGCCTTACCACTTGGCTACCGCGCCTAACAGACTGAAGCCCTTACGCTGTCCAGCAGAGTCCGCCTTTCAAGGGTTTTTGTGCGAGGGCTTCCCTTTCCCTGAAACTTGGCCTAGAAGGAAGGCATGTCCCAGCCACCTTTCCGCGTCGGCCTCGGTTACGACATCCACCCCTTGGTGGCCGGTCGCCCCTGTATCTTGGGTGGGGTGAAGATTCCCTCGGACGTCGGTCCGGACGGCCATTCCGACGCCGACGTCTTGCTGCATGCCGTGGCGGACGCGATTTTTGGCGCGGCTGGCCTGCGTGACATTGGGCACTATTTCCCCAACAACGATGCCGCCCTTGCCGGGATGGATTCAGCGATCATCGCCCGTCGGGCGGTAGCCGAGGCAGCTGCCCTGGGTTGGAAGGTCGGTAATGTGGATTTGGTACTCATCGGAGAGCGTCCGAAAATCATGGCGTATGTGCCAGAGATTCGCGCAAGCGTGGCGGGGATCCTTGGAATCGAGGCCTCCCAGGTGGGCATTAAGGCGACCACGAATGAGGGGATGGACGCCTTGGGGCAGGGTAAGGGCTTAGCGGTTCAGGCCATTTGCCTTATTTATAGGGGTTAAATGGGGTTAAATTGGCGTTTTTTAGGCTTTCTTGCTTGTCAGAGGGGCTGAAAATCTAAAGACTGAACAACCCCTCTCATTGAGGGTAACGCTATGGAACAGACCCTCATCATTTTAAAGCCCGACTGCATGGACCTCCGCCTTTGCGGGACCGTCTTGGCTCGCTTTGAAGCCGCCGGCTTCAACGTCCAAGCCTGCAAGTTGGCCCAGCTGACCTCGGCCCAGCTCCGTGAACACTACGCCCACGTCGCTGACAAGCCCTTCTATCCGGAAATCGAGGCCTTCATGTCCTCCCGTCCGGTCATCATCGCTGTCCTCAGCGGCGATAACGTCATCACCCGCGTCCGCGAACTCTTAGGCCCGACGAACTCTAAGGTCGCCCCGAAGGGGACGATCCGTGGCGATTTCGGCACCGAGATGATGCGTAATATTTGCCACGCTTCGGACAGCCCCGAAGCCGCCGCCGCCGAGATTCGTCGCTTCTTCCGTACGGAAGAGGTTTTCGCTCCGTCCGCCGTTCGTATTTAATTTTCCCTGGATCGTATCGTTGGGCAGCCCACCGGCTTCGGCTTGGTGGGCTGTTTCTTTGGTGGCGGTCACGAGGCTTGCCCGGCGGGATCGGAAGGGTAGTTTGGCGTCGTGACGATTCACTGCCCTGCGTGTGGCCTCCCGATTTTGCCAACGGAAATTACTCCGGCGGGTGACTTGGCGTATTGCCGTCTTTGTGAACGCACCTCGACCGTCGACGCCTGCCGTGCGGCGAAGCCTTTGGCGCAGCACCCAGCATCGTCGGAGACCCCGCCCAAGGGCCTCCAGTTGACGGAAAACCTGACGGGTTTCCAGGTCGTGCTCTCGACCGCGAGTTGGGTCGCGTTGATTATTTGGCCGTTTATGTTGGTCTGGGCGGGTGGGTCGCTCGGCGGCATTTACGGCAGGCAGATCAAGTCTGGGGAGTTCAATTGGCTGATGTCGCTTTTCGGCCTCCCGTTCCTAGCTGGCACCGTCGTCCTTTTCGGTGTCGCCTTCATGTCGACCTTTGGCCGGGTCATCGTCGAGTCCGGCCAAGATGGGCTCCTGCGTATTCGGAAGGGTGGCCTTGGGCTTTATTGGACGAAGTCGGCGGCGTGGATGGACGTCGTTTCGGCCGAGGTGGTAGAGGAGACCAGGCGCCGCAAAGGTAGTTATACCACCAGCTACGCGTGCGTCTTGAAATTACGGCAGGGCGACCCCTTGAAAGTAGGAACCAGTACAGACCGGGAGCAGGCGGCTTGGCTGGCCCGCTACTTGGCTGGACGAATTTTCCTACGCCGATGACTTCCCCGTTGCCCTTGGGCGGGTGAATTGGGCAAAGTCGGCCCATGCTGGATCCTAAGTTCCTTCGCGAAAACATCGACCTCGTCCGCCAGGGCATCGCCCGGAAGAAATTCCAAGTCGACCTCGACGCCGTTTTGGCCGCCGATGAAGCCCGCCGCCATGCGGTGGCCGAATTCGAAGTCGCTCGTTCCGCCCAGAATGCTGCGAACAAAGAGATGGCCGCTTTGCCCAAGGGCTCGCCCGAGTTCCAGGCTAAGGTGGTCGAGATGAAGACGGCCTCCGCCAAGGTGAAGGAGCTCGAGAAGAAAGTTTCGGAGGTCGAAGAGCAGATGAAAGCCGTCGCCCTTTCCGTCCCGAATATTCCTCACGATTCTGTGCCCGAAGGCCGCACCGAAGCCGACAATCAGGTCGTCGCTACCTGGGGCGACCCCGCCCAGCTGGTCTCCGCCGCCGCTAAGGCACACTGGGATATCGCTTGGTTCAATAAGGCCATCGATTTCGAGCGCGGCGTGAAGGTCACCGGCGCAGGCTTCCCGTTCTACGTCGGCGACATGGCCCGCCTCGTTCGCGCGCTCATCCAATACTTCCTCGAGGAGGCTGGCAGCAACGGCTACACCGAAGTCCACGCCCCCTTGATGGTGAACGCCGCCAGCGCGACTGCCACCGGCCAGCTGCCGGACAAAGAAGGCCAGATGTATCATGCGCAGACGGATGATTTCTATATGATCCCGACGGCGGAGGTGCCGGTGACGAACTTCTTCCGCGATGAGATCCTCGATGAGGCCTCCTTGCCGATGAAGCGTTGCGGTTACACGCCGTGCTTCCGTCGCGAAGCCGGTAGCTGGGGTGCGCACGTGCGTGGCCTCAATCGCCTGCACCAGTTCGATAAGGTCGAACTCGTGAAGTGGGTCCACCCCGACCAATCCTTTGCTGAACTCGAGCTCCTCCGCGGTGACGCCGAGCGCTTGCTGCAGAAACTGAATCTCCCTTACCGCGTGCTTTTGATCTGCGCGGGCGACATCGGTTTCTCGCACAGCAAGCAATACGACCTCGAAGTCTGGGCTGGTGGCCAGAAGCGCTGGCTCGAGGTTTCGAGCTGCTCCAACTTCACCGACTTCCAGGCCCGCCGCGCGGGCATACGCTTCCGTCCAAAGGATGGGAAACCCGAGTTCGTCCACACCCTCAACGGCTCTGGCCTCGGCTTGCCGCGCGTTCTGGCAGCGATCCTCGAGAACAACCTGCAGCCCGACGGCACCGTGCGCGTCCCCGAGGCCTTGCGTCGCTGGTACGGTAAGGAAACCTTGTCTTTCTAAGGTCGCTTTAGGTTGGCAGGACAGGGCGGTCGGCTATGTTTGTTTCGTGAGCCCAGTTCTTCCCTCCATCCCTGCTATGCGCGCGGCCGTCGCGGCCTGGCCGCGTTTAGCGATGGGCGGACTTTTACCGGCGGAACGCATTGGGGTAGCCGTGTCCGGTGGCGCTGATTCCGTCTACCTGTTGCTGGCCTTGTGGGCGGACGAAACTCTGCGACCACGGTTACGCGTCCTCCACTTCAACCACCGCGTGCGGGGCGAAGCGTCGGAGGGTGATGCGCGTTTCGTGCAGGCCCTGTGCGCGGCCCTGGACGTCCCTTGCGTCGTCGGTGAGCGGGGTGCAGTCGGGCTCGCCTCCGAAGCCGAGCTGCGTTTAGCCCGCCTGGACTTCTTTGCGCAGCAACGCGCGGCGCAAGGCCTGCGGGTGATCGCTACCGCCCATCATTTGGACGACGTCGTGGAAACCATGCTCATGCGCTTGGCGCGCGGTGCTGGCCTCGCCGGCTTAGCGGCTCCGCGGGAGTGGCAGGCGTTCCGCGCTGGTCACGTCCACTGGCGACCGCTGATCGGGGCACGGCTGACGAAGTCCGCCCTCCTTGCGGCTTTATCCACTGGGGCGATTCCCTGGCACGAAGACGCGACTAACCAGCAACCCATCGCGGTCCGTAATCGTGTCCGTGCGTGGGTCGGGCAGGGTGGGGCGGAAGCTTTGGGGCCAACGTTTACCCAAGGCTTTGGCGCATCTGCCCGCCACCTCGATGATGCGCATACGGCCCTCTTGGCTTGGGCCGATGAGCTTGGCTGCAATGTGCAGCCCGATGGCTCCGTCGGCACCGCTGCCTTGCGCGATCGCCCGCCTGCTTTGGCTCATGCCGTTTTAAGCCGTTTCCTCGCCGAGCAGGGGTTGTCGTCGGCTAGCGGTCCGTCTCTAGAGCCGCTGGTCGCCGCGCTCGTCTCTGCCCGCGACGCACAGGCGACTTTATTGGCGCAGCTCGTGGTCCATAAGAGCGGTCGGCTCTTTTTGCCAAAGCAGGGGGCGGTCGCCTATGGGCCATTGTTACGTCCGTTGGTACTGGGACAACTCGACGACGAGAGCGGCCTCTTGGCGGAGAGAGTAGACGTAGACGATGCCCTCTGGGCAAAGTTGTCCCGGGGGGACATCTCCGCTGACTCAGTCGCCTACCTAAATGTCCCGCAGGGTATGGACGTGGCTTGGCGCGGCCGCATGGAGGGCGACCGCTACCAGCCGCTGGGATCGCCCGGCTCGGCCAAGCTCTCGGACATCCTCATTAACCGAAAAATCCCTTTGGAACAGCGGGAATCCCTCCCCGTGGTGCTAGTTGATAATACTATTCAATGGGTTCCAGGTCAGCCACCCGCACACACCGCCCGTTTGGTCGGGCCACAGAAGGGGGCTCTCCGGTTGACTTGGCTTAGCCCCTGCTTAAGTTCAGACCTCCCCCGATGAGCCAAGACAACAACGAGGATGATAAGAACGGTAACCGCGTAAACGGACGATCCCTGATGGTCTGGGTCGTTCTAATTGCGGCGGTCGCCCTGCTCGTAAACTACAGCGCCCCCAGTGCTGCGCATGTCCAGAAATTGGGCGTCACTCAAGTCCTCTCCTATGCCAAGGAAGGCAAACTGAAGACCCTCAATGTAAAGCCGGACCCAACGGCGGGTTCCGACAGTTGGTATCAGGTCGAAGGCGAACTCCTGGTCAAAAATGAAGCCGCGGATGAAAAGTCGCGCTTCATCGCTGCGGGTCGCCTGACCGAGAAAGAATTCGAAGCCCTGCGTGCCTCTGTCCCCAAGGAGAACTTCAAGGAGTCTCCGGCCCAGACTGGCCTGACCATGTTCCTGTACAACGTCCTGCCCACCTTGCTGGTCTCGGGGGTGATCTTGTTCTTTATGTATCGTTTCCTGAAGAGCTCCCAGAAGGGCGCGATGCAGTTCGCCAAGAGCCGGGCTCGCTTGAACTCCACGGACCGCGAAACGACGACTTTCAAGGACGTCGCTGGCTGTGATGAGTCGAAGGAAGAGGTTAAGGAAATCGTCGATTTTCTCCGCGAGCCCAAGCGCTTCACCAAGATGGGCGCCTCGATTCCGAAGGGGATTCTCATGGTCGGCCCGCCCGGTACAGGTAAGACGCTCCTTGCCCGCGCTGTCGCCGGCGAGGCCAAGGTTCCGTTCCTTAGCATCAGCGGCTCGGACTTCGTTGAGATGTTTGTCGGCGTCGGCGCTGCCCGCGTCCGCGATACTTTTGAACAAGCCCGCAAGCTCGCTCCCTGCATTATCTTTATCGACGAAATCGACGCCGTCGGTCGTCAGCGCGGCGCCGGCTTGGGTGGCGGGAATGATGAGCGCGAGCAGACCCTCAACTCCTTGCTCGTCGAGATGGATGGCTTCGATGGCCAAGCGGGCGTGATTGTGATCGCCGCGACCAACCGCGCCGACGTCCTCGATGCGGCCTTGCTCCGCCCGGGCCGTTTTGACCGCCAAGTCTTTGTCGACCTGCCCGACCTCCGCGGCCGTGAGGCCGTGTTGACGGTGCATGCCAAGCGTTTCCAGATGGCGCCCTCCGTCGACTTACAGCGCATCGCCCGCATCACCACGGGGATGTCGGGTGCC
>CAITUF010000077.1 GCA_903895475.1 uncultured Opitutia bacterium
CATCCCAGGGCGAAGCGGGGTCTCACCCCTCTAAGAAGTAACCTCTCTGCTATGAAGACTGACCTCATTCCCCGCCGCACGGTGCTCAAAGGCCTCGGTGCCGTCATGGCCCTGCCTTGGCTTGAAGCGATGGGTCTCCAGACTGGTTGGGCTGCCGGCAACACGCCTGCGAAGAACGCCGCCCCGAACCGCATGGCGTTCCTCTACGTCCCGAACGGCGTGAACATGGACGGCTGGCGCGTCGGCGCCGAAGGGGCGCTTCCTTCCAAACTTCCCCCGATCCTCGCACCGCTTGCTAACGTCCGGAAAGATTTCTCGGTGCTCACGGGCCTCACGGCCGACAAGGCCCGCGCCAACGGTGACGGCGGTGGCGACCACGCGCGCGCGATGTCCGCCTTCCTCACGGGTGCGCAGCCGCGCAAGACCGACGGCGCCAACATCCGCTCCGGTGTCTCGGCCGATCAGCTCGCGGCCTCCCGCATTGGCGACCGTACGCGCCTCGCTTCCCTCGAAATCGGTACCGAAGCCAGCAAGCTCGCCGGTGGCTGCGACTCGGGCTACTCCTGCATCTACCAGTCCAATATCTCCTGGCGCTCGGCCACGCAGCCGATGCCCAAGGAAGTGAACCCGAAGCTGATCTTCGAACGCCTCTTCGGCGCGGGCTCCGACCTCGAGCGCCAGCGTCGCGATGCGCAGCGTAAGTCCGTCCTCGATCTGGTGCGCGAAGACTTCCGCGAACTGAACGTCCGCCTTGGCGCCGACGACCAGCGCAAGCTGGACGAATACTTCACCGCCGTCCGCGAGATGGAGATGCGTATCGCGAAATCCGGCACCGATGCCCAGAAGAAGCTCCCCGTCGGCGCGCTGACCCCGAAGGGTATCCCGGAAAGCTACGCCGAACACCTGAAACTCCTGGCCGATCTCATGGTGCTCGCGTTCCAGACCGACACCACCCGCGTGGCGACGTTCGTCCTCGCCAACGAAGGCAGCAACCGTTCGTACCCGTTCATCGGCGTGCGCGATGGTCACCACAGCATCTCCCACCACGGCCATGATCCCGTGAAGCTGTCGAAGATCCAAGACATCAATGTCTTCCATTCGACGCACCTCGCTTATTTCCTCGAGCGCCTCAAGTCCGTGAAGGAAGGCGACGGCAATCTCCTTGATCACTCCATGATCGTCTACGGTTCTGGTAACGGCGACGGCGACCGTCACAACCACGACGACCTTCCCATTCTCCTGGCCGGCGGTGGTTGCGGTACCCTCAAGCAGGGCCGTCACATCGTCTATCAGAAGGAGACCCCGATCAATAATCTCTGGGTCAGCATGCTCAACCGCATGGACATCCGCGATGTTCAGCTCGGCGACAGCACCGGCGAGTTGAAGAAATTGAGCTGAGCTCGATTTCTTCAATTCAGAGTATCGAGTCTAGAGTATCGAGTATCGGGGGAGTGCCTGTCTCTAGGTAGGGCTGACCACCCTTGGTCAGCCGTTTGCCTCGGGTAGGGTCGGGACCGCGTCACGACATAGTATGTATCTGCTTCGCAGCAGTTCACCATGCCAGCATGTCCCCACGCGACCTCCACGCCCCTACCATCAGCCGCCCTGCGGCGGCCCCCTATACTCGATACTCCATACTCAATACTCCGATCTGAAATCCGCGGCTTTCGCCGCGGATTTCAGATCCATCCCGCTTCTTCGGCGATCGTATCAATCTTGTGCTCCAGGAGCACGAGCTTGGCCTTCACGGCCGCGACTTCCCTGACGAGCTCTTCGTTCTGGGCGACGAGCTGCTGGAGGAGGGCGACGATGCCTTCGTTATGTTGGTGAGTTTTCACGTGAGTGAGTGTGGGTGCGTGCGGAAAAACATCCGACGGCGGCACGCGTACGTCGGAAGGCGCAGATTAACCCCGGGCGGGGAAGGGAGGCGGCCGATTGGCCAGTTTCTTTAAGCGCGAAAACTCCCTGGGGTCAGCGTGAGCTGATCCTGCATGGATAGTGTATTCGCATTCTTAAGGACACCCCGCCACTCTGCCCACCCCTGTAACCCTGTCAAGCAGGGTAGGGACGCGTCGGCCTGTCTTTCAGCCCTACCCAATGCCCCCAGCCAACTATCCGGTCTCCGGTTTCCCTTTGAGCGAGGTATTTGCTCCCTTGCCCACCTGTCAACTTGTCAACGGGCCAGCTAGTTGTTCCCGCGCCCACCTTTGCACCTTTGCACGCGGCTCCGCCGCAGTTGCACCTCTGCGCTGCCTCTAATCAGTCTGCCTCGTGCCTCTCCCAACCGCTTACCGCCAACCGCCAACCGCTGTCACCTATTCATAATGCGTCCACATCCTCATCACCTTCACCGCCTTCTC
>CAITUF010000078.1 GCA_903895475.1 uncultured Opitutia bacterium
CCGTCGGCGCTCACGGTGTCCGCGCGGAGAGATTTTTTCCAGCCCGAGTTGAGGTAGATCCAGTGGTGCCAATACATCGAGCTCGTGAGGTCGATACAGCATTTAACCTGGTCAGCGGCGGCGAACTTATAAGGGGCGGCGACGGTCGAGGCTTTAATGTCCGTATGGAAGCCACCGGTGAAGTAAAACCCTCGCTGCATATTGAGGATTGGGATGGGCGTGCTTTCATTGGAGCGCCCCAAGGTGGAGGCATCGACGAGGTCTTGGGTGGTAAAGACCGCGAACTCCCCGGGTTCGAGGGTGGTCGCTGGCACGACGGCGACTAAGTTTTCGGCGTTCGATCCCGTGGCGGAAGATGCCGCCGCCGTAAAGTTATAAAGCGAGTCGATAAGCCGCGTTGTGGCAGTGGCGGCGAACGGCTGGGCGGGGTCGTTGCCGTTGTGGGTGAAGATCTGCAGGCGCATCTGGTCGAACTGTGAGAAGACCAGCTTCAGCCCACCCTTGACGCGGAGGTCGGGTTCAGCCGTCGCTGGCTCCTTGAGTTTTATCCGGACGTTGTAGGGGTTGTGCAGGACAAGGATGGGCGTGCAGACCAGCTTCAGCGTGTAATCGGCACCGACGTTCACCCGCCGTAAAGAGAACACCATCGAGAACCGGTGCACCGTCGGCATGTAGGCGCCGCGCACCGCCCGCGGGATGAAGCGGCCCTTACCGCCGCCCGTGAGGTCGCCGCCTTTGAGTCCATTAATCCAGCCCAAAGGATCCGGGGTGCTATCGTAGCCGTCTGTGAAGGGTGCGGTGACCTTGCCGCCGCCCGACCATAAGGCGTTGTCCAAATCGAAGCGCGCATATTTATGGATGCGGTAACCCCCTTTATCGAACTGGTTGGTGTTGGGGTAGAAGGCGCGGGCGCCTAAGGCCGGCTCATTGCCGGCCCAGTCGACGTCCTTGTAGAGGCGGTAGTAGTCGCGGACGAGATGCCAGAGGGGGCCCACGAGCCGGCGGGGCTGCTTATCCCAGAGCGAATTCACAGTCGTCGCTGGCGGGGCGCTGCTCGTGTCGGTCAGCGGCTGTCCCATTTCATCTTCGCGAATGAATACAGGCATCCAAGGTAAGTACTTGGTGCCAGCGTTTCCTAGGTTTCGACCGGGGTTGTCGGCGTTCACTTCATGCATCGGGACCCAGACGCGCGGGCGTGGGTCAGGCGAAGTGATGAAGCCGGGATTCACCTTGGCCGTCCCATAGCTAGGGAACCAAGACCGCCGTTTGCCGAGCAACATGTCCGCGGTGTAAGCCTCCGTGACGGTCTCATGGCCAGCGCCCGAACCAAAGTCTGATTTATCGAATTGCGCGTCGTCCATCTCGAAGGCCAGTGAAAGGTCGCGTCGCAGACCGCCCCGGTAACTATCGGCGAGAACCCCGGCGGACCAAAGCGTGTGGTGGTGGAAGGAAAGTTTATGGGCGGGCTGACCGTTGGCCGCGGTGTCATTCACGTCGTACCCTTTCAGTAGTGGGAGTGTTGA
>CAITUF010000079.1 GCA_903895475.1 uncultured Opitutia bacterium
ACGCTTACAGCGAACCGTCGTTTGCTTAGCGCCTGAGCCGGAGTTTCCGAAGTAAACGTTCGCCGAAGCCCAGCACCATGTCTCGTTCAGGGTATTTCCACCAAACCAGCAAAGCGGCGTAGAGCGCGGCGCCAATGCCTCCCGCTAAGGCCATTGATAGGAGAAGATTAACTTTGGTATTCAACCAAAGTTCCGCCAACCGGTAAATAAACCCAAAGCCTTGGTAAGCGACGATCCCCATCAGGAGGGAGCCGCCCAAGGCCTGCAGGAAGGGCTTCGTCAGGTTCTCCGTCAGGAAGGACGGTGCGGTGCGCCGCAGCTGCCGGCGCAGTAGGAAATACTGCACCACGGCCGAGGTAGCGTTAGCGACGGCCAGTCCTTCAATGCCATACTTAAACCAGACCGCCGCAATCGAACCCGTAATGTTAATCCCGACGGCCCACAGGGCGACCCGGAAGGTGGCTTGGGTCTGGCCCGCGACGTTCAACGCCCGCGTTACCATCGAGATCATCGCATGGAAAGGCATCGCCAAGGCGAAGAGGACCAACACGGAACGGGTCTTGGCGCAGTCTTCGGCGGAGAAGCGACCGAACTCAAAGAGGAGCCGGATGATCTGCTCGGAATAAACGGCGAGCCCGATGGCTGCACCGATATTGATCGCGAGAATCAGGCGCATCCCCCGGGCGTAGTTGCGACCCATCGCGGCCGGGTCCTTCTCCGCGAAAGCCGTCGCCATCGCCGGGAACATCACTGTGGCGATGGCCGTTGAGAATAGTCCAATCGGGAGCTCGACGATGCGGTTAGCGATGTAGTAATACGTCAGCGATGCGCCATCGAGGTCGAACGCCAAGGATCGCGAAATCAAAAAGTTGATCTGGAGGATGCCGGCACCCAGAGCCGCTGGAATGAAGGCGACGCGCAAGGCTTGCCAAGCGGCGGCATCGGCCCGCACCGGCGCACTCCGCCAGCCGGCTTGATGGAGACCCCACATCGGAATCAGCAGCTGCAGCGTGCCGCCCGCCAAGGTACCGAAGCACAACCAACGCGCCCGACCCAGATCACCATCTCCCAGATAATAGCCGAAGAAGCCTAACCCTAAAATCATGCAGATGTTGAGAGCCGACGAAGCAATCTCTGCCAAACCGAAACGGCCACTCAAATTGACGGCGGAAGTAAACAGTGCCGCCACGCAGATGAGCGGCATATACGGCATGCACCAGGCGGTGAACTCCGCAGAATTCACATAACGTGGATCATTGAAGAGCATCATCGCCAGCAGCGAAAGGCCGATGCACACGAGGGTAATACCCAAGAGCCATGGGAGGATTTTCTGCAGAACGTAATTAAGGAAGGCGTGCGAGGCGGGGCGGCCATGCTTCACTTCGATTTCCGCCAAGACCGGGACCGTCGCGGCCGTCAGGGCACCCTCGCCGAGCAGGCGGCGAAAGAGGTTCGGAATCTGAAAGGCAAAAAGGAACGCTGCACCGATCGCACTGGCGCCGAAGAAGGCGGCAATCAGCTGGTCACGAAAGAGCCCCAACACACGCGACACCATCGTCCAGGAGGCCGTCTTGGCCATATCCTGATACTGGCGCGTCTGCTCGGACATCGGGGATTAAGGCAAGATGGCCCGCATGCCCTCTTCCAACACGGCTCGTAAAGCCGGGACCAAGTCGGTCCGGGGGATTTCGGCTTCGGTCCGGTCCGTGAGGCTCCGCACCTTGGTCACGCCCTTGGCCACTTCCTCGCCGCCATAAACGAGTGCATACTTCGCACCCGCGGTTTCGGCCTGTTGGGCGAGCTTACCAAATTTTCCGTCGCGTAAATTATACTCAACGCGAAAACCCGCGCGACGGAGGTTGGCGACGTCTTCTAAAGCAGCGTTCCGGGCATCCGGACCAAGTACCATAACAAAGAAGTCCGGGCCGTCGGCATACGCCGGGATGAGTTTCTTGGCTTCGAGCAAGTCACGTAGCGTCACATCGCCCATCCCAAAACCGACGGCCGGGAGATCCGGACCGCCCAGCTTCTTGACCAGGGCATCATAACGACCGCCACCCGCCAAGGCGCGCGCTTCACCACCGGTTTCAAAGGCCTCGAAGACGAAGCCCGTGTAGTAGGCCAAACCGCGGACGATGGTGAGGTCCATCACGATGCATTCACCGAAGCCCATGGACTTGAGCGTGCCGAGCAAATGATTCCATTCTTCTAGTCGCGCCAGCATCGCGGCATCGCCGGCAGCGAGCGTCGCAAGGTCCTCAAGTGAACGGGTCGCGGCAAAGGTACGAGCAGCCGCCAAGGTCTTCTCCGGGTCGCAAGCCGTCCCAACTAACGCGGCCGTCATCGCATTCTGCTGAATTAATAACGGCACATCCACGCCAGGAAGACCTGCTTGCACTTGCGCAGCAGTGATTGTCCCTTGACGTAATAATAACAAACCCAATCCAGCCGAT
>CAITUF010000080.1 GCA_903895475.1 uncultured Opitutia bacterium
GCTGGCGCCGATGATGGCGGAGGTCACGCGGCGGTCGCGGAGAACCCACGCCAAGGCTAACGACGCCAAAGGTTGGCCACGTTCGGCGGCGATGGCACCGAGGGCCCGGACTTTGGCGAGGCGCACTTCATCGACTTGCTCCGGACGGAGGAAACCGTGGGCCTTGCCGGCGCGGGCATCGCTGGGGATGCCCTTAAGGTAGCGATCCGTGAGGAGCCCTTGGGCCAGCGGCGAGAAGACCGCGCAACCAATGCCTTCCTTCTCAACCACGTCGAGCAGGCCGGCTTCCGGGGTGCGTTCGAACAGGCTGTATTTCGGCTGATGGACGACGCAGGGCGTGCCGAGGTCGCGCAGGATCGCGCAAGCGCGGGCGGTGTCTTCGGCGTTATAGTTCGAAATGGCCGCGTAGAGGGCCTTCCCCGAACGGACCGCATGGGCGAGGGCCCCCATGGTTTCTTCCATCGGCGTATTGGGGTCGCGGCGGTGGCTGTAGAAGATGTCGACGTAGGGCAGCCCGAGGCGCTTCAAAGACTGGTCCAAGGAGGCCAGAAGGTATTTACGGGAACCGAAGTCACCGTGCGGGCCAGCCCACATCGTGTAACCGGCCTTGGTTGAGATAATTAACTCATCGCGATAGTTCGCGAGGTCTTCACGCAGGATGCGGCCAAAGGTTTCTTCGGCCGATCCCGGCACCGGGCCGTAATTATTGGCGAGGTCGAAGTGCGTCACGCCGAGGTCGAAGGCGCGCAGCGCGATAGCCCGGGCGGTGGCCGGATCATCCACGCTGCCAAAGTTATGCCAGAGGCCTAACGAAATCTTCGGTAGGTGCAGGCCAGATTTACCGCAGCGTGCTTGGAAGGCCGCGTGGGCATAGCGGGAGTCGCTGGGGGTGTGCATACCGACGAGAAAACCGTACCCGTGCCGTTAAGCCAGCGGGAAAATCCCCGCCCCTGTTTTCAGGCGACCACCAGCCGCCCTAACGTGTTTTCACTTATAGCTAATTTCTTTGGCCGGACAAATCAGGAGCGTGCGGTCCGAGAAGGTTACCGTGACGGGCTTATCGGTCAAATTCCAGGCCACATAGCTGCGCTTGCCGTTCTTGGTGAAGACCGCGGCGAAGGGCGTGTCCGCTGTCACGGCGGCGTCGATGGTGCCGAAGGCCTCGAAGACCTGCAGCCAGAGTTCAGTTTGGGTAAAACTGTTTCCCGCCTCGGGCTTGAAGTTTGCGGGGCGCTTCGCCCAATTGGTTTTCGCACCGGCAGCATCGAAGGTCGCCTGCTGCATCCAGAGGACGTCTGCCCAATGGTCCAAGGGTGCTTGCGGTGCGACGCCCTTTTTTGCGGTCACGCGGAAGTCGGCCAGTTCGCCGAGTAGTGCGGTGTAGTTCTTACGCGCGTACGCAGGATAACGACCGAGGTAGAGCGAGCCGCCGGTCACGGGAAGGAAATTGATCCCATGCACGGATTGCGGGTTGGCGTCGAACCACGTCGCGTTGGCGCCCTTACCGCCCCAGACCATCGTCACGACGGAAGCCGGATAGCTGCGTGGGAAGAGATCGCCGTGTACGTTAAACCAATAGTCTTCAATCGCCGAGACCTCGGTTGCGAGCAACCACGCCGCTTGGTCGCGGAGCTCCTTGTCCCCGGTGACTTCCGCAAGCATCAGCAAGCCATACCACGCGTTGATGGATTCGCTGGACGATTCCTGATTATTGCCGTCGCCAAAGCGGCCGTGGCCGCTGGCCCAAGAATGCCCCGCATAGATGTCAAAGCACCGAAGGTAAGGAAAGAGCGGGTCGCGGCGGTCAGCGCTGGCGATATCCCGCCCCAGCAGACGAATCATGGGGAGCCACTTTTGCGACCAGGCCGGATCACGGCGCGCGAGTTCCGCAGCGGCGCGGAGGAAATAGCCGTAGTGGAAATGGTGGTCGTTGAGTTCCTGGTCGCTACCGAAGCTGGCGGGATAACCAATCAGCGTGCCCCAGTTAGGTTCGTAGGCGAAGAGGGAAGATTTCTTTTCCCGGCCATCGAGCGCGCGGACGGTCAGGAAGTTTTCTAGTGCAGTCTTGAGACGGCGCTCGCACTCGGCGGCGGCGTCCTTCTCGCCCAATTGTTCGGCAATCGGCAGGAGCGTCGCCCACTTTCCGAGTTGCTTGCCCAGCCAGTAGGTATCGCCCGTGAGTTGCGGTGTGCCCGCTAGGTCGGTGGCGAGATGTTGCTTAAGCTGCGCGCGGTCTACCGAAGCGACCACCGGTAAGGCCGGCAGGAGCGGTGGCAGGAGAGCACTGCTTTCAAACGAGGAGCCCTTGGCGAGTTTCATGGGACCCCGGACGCTCCCGTAGCTTTGCCCCGTGAAGTCGGCATGCGCGTCGCGCCATTGATGAGGGTAGAGAGCGAACAGTGTGCCGGTATCGGGGCCTTGTTTGGCAACTGTTCGGAAGGCGTAACGCGTGCTGACCTTCGCTGACTTCTGGTCATAGGTCCAAGTGGCCTGCGAACCGGTGATATGGTTGTATGCGCAGGCTTTAAAGAGTTCGAGGGTCGCGGGCTTCTCGTCGGGGAGCACGGCGACCGCGAAGTAGGTCTTGCCGCGTGTCTGGGCCGTTAGGCGGGTCGAGCCGAGGCCTGACCACGTCGAGCCGCTTGGCGCGTAGAGTCCGTAGATACGCGTGGCGACTTTCACCACGAGCACGGCGGATTTCTCATCTCCCGCGATGACCGTGGGTGGAGCCTTGAACAGCACAATGGGTTCGCCGCCGGCGTAGTCGGCGTAGACGTAAGGCGAGCCGTGTCCAAAGGTCAGCGTCAGGCCCCGTCCCACCTCACCCATCCGGGTCGTCACAAAGAAGTCACTCCAACCCGCGACGCGGGCTTCGGTGAAAGTAGCCACGGCGGAGTGGCCGAGGACGAGGTCGTGTCCGCCCATCCCAACAATGGCGTGCTTATTCGCACCGAGATGGGCGCCAGGATAGTTGAGCGCTAAGCCTTCCTTAGTCGCCTTCACTGAGAAAGGGTGCGGGAACATCGTCTCCGAGAGCGGTAGCCAAGCGAGCGAGCTCCACCAGGTATTGGTGGGTACCGGCCCCTTCAGGCTTTCGACGAGGAAGGGCGTCACGGGTGGGCCTTTTGCACCATCAGGTAGGCCGCGGAGGTAGGAGCCGGCACCGGTTGGAACGACTTCGCCGGCGGAGGCCAGTGCACAAGCACACACCAAGGCGAGGAATGGACGAAGGGCAGTCATCGTCTTGCGAATCTAGAATATCCCGTTTCGGTTGGGAACAGCAAACGATGCCCGAACTTGCCGAAGTCGATTATTTCCGCCGCCGCTGGGATCCTGGCCTCGGACGAAAGGTCGCGGAAGTCAGCCTGAATACGAAAGCCCGTGTGGGCCGCGGGGTCGATAAGCCGGCGATGACCCAGGTGCTCGTTGGCGCGAAGTTATTGGAGTCGTTTGCGGCGGCCAAGCAGATGGCGTTCCGTTTTGCGGGTGGGGCGTGGGTCGGCGTGCACCTCGGGATGTCGGGCCGGTTGGAATGCGGCGACGCGACGCGCGAGCCAACCAACTATGATCACTTCGTGCTGACGATGACGGGCGGCAAGCAACTCGTCTTTGTCGACCCGCGTCAGTTTGGACGCATTCTTTTTTGGCAAGGTCCGGGCGTGCCGCCGTGGTGGGAGAAGATTCCGCCAGCCATTCTATCCGATGAGTTTACCGTCGGCGTGGTCGGGGCGTTCCTACGGCGACGTGCGCGTACTTCGATCAAAGCGGTACTCCTCATGCAGGAACGCTTTCCGGGTATCGGTAACTGGATGGCCGACGAAGTTCTCTGGCGCGCGGGCTTCCATCCCGAAGCGAAGGCCGGAGCCTTTGGGCCGCTGTCCGTACGCAAGCTGTACCGCACCTTGCGCGCGGTCTGTGCCGATGCGATGCGCGTGATTGGGAAGGACTGGGATGATCCCCCGGCGAGCTGGCTCTTTAATCACCGCTGGAAGGATGGCGGAAGTTGTCCCCGCACGAAGGAGCCATTGCATCGTGCGGAAGTCGGTGGACGGACCACCTGTTGGTCGCCCGCGCGTCAGCGCTTGGGGGCGGAACGCCGTTGACCTTCGGTCACTAGCGGGAAACCTTGCAGGCATGCGCGTCACCGGAGGCCTAGCTCGCGGAATTCCGCTTCGCGTTCCCGCGAAAGGAGGGGTACGCCCGGCGACGGATTACATCCGCGAGGCCGTCTTCAATTCTCTGGCCGCTTTCGTGCCAGGCACGCACGTCCTCGACCTCTTTGCGGGCACGGGCGCTTATGGCTTGGAAGCGCTAAGTCGCGGTGCCGCATCGGCGACCTGTGTGGATTTACAGGCGGGTGCGGACATGCAGGCAAATGCCGCCGCAGTCGCAAAATCGATGGGCGCGGCTGCTTTACCCTTTACCGCCATCACTGGCGACGCGACGAAGCCTGTGGCGAACGCTGGTAGTTTCGACTTGGTCTTTGCCGATCCGCCATGGGAACTCTGGGAGACCCGCGCGGAAGAAATTGTGGCGAACGCCGTCGGCGCGGCGGCGGTGGGCGCGCACGTCCGCGTGATCCTCGAAGCCCCGGGGGGATTTGAAGTTCCGGTGCCGGCGGGCTGGAAACTCCGCAAGGTCATCGGCAAAGGCAAGGGCCAGCCGGCGGCCTCGATTTTGATCCGTCAGGCCGGCGAGTAATCAGCCCAGCGCGCGGTGCGCTTGCCACGCGCGCAGGTACGCGAGCATGAGACCGCCCCCAACGAGGCAGGCCGCTTCGACGCGTAAGATGCGGTCGCCGAGGTGGTGCAGGCTAAAGCCTTGGGCGCGGAGCAGCGCGCGTTCTTTATCCGACCAACCTCTTTCGGGGCCGATGGCGAGGATAGCTGCGGGCGCCGAACTCGGAGGGGATTCGCCCAACGCACCGGTCGCTTCGTAAGGATCTAACGCGACCTTCCAACCTTCGGCGGGCAACTGGGCGAGGGCTTCGGCGAGCGAAGCCACGCGGTCGACGGTAGGCACGAGCGTAGAGCAGGCTTGTTCGGTGCCCTTACGCAGGTGCTCTAGGTATTCACCGTCCTTCCATAAAGAGCTCGCGAGATAACCGGGATCACCCTTGTCCGCCTCGAAGAAAATCAGACGGGCGGCGCCGAGGCTGGCGAGGTCATGTAGGACTTTTTTGGCCGTTTGCGGACGAGGCAGGCCAATGAGCACCGTCAGCGGCAAGCGTGCCTGTACGGACTTTTCCCAGACGACCGAGAAGCGGAGGACGGGGGCCGTCGTCGCCACCGTGGCGAGGCCGCGGAGGCCACCGGCGATGCCAACGTGAAAGGTTTGGCCCACGCGGAGTCCGACGGTCCCGAGCAGGTGGCTGGTGCGTGCGTCGGTCAAGGGAAGGCCCGCGCTGACTTCAGGCTCCGTAATCAGGACGAGGTTCACGGCTTCTAACCTGAACGCCGTCGGGGGTCTGGCGAGAGGGAAGGGAGGCTACGCTTGCGAAGTCGGCCTAGTTTCCTAGGGTGTGCTCATGGACCTTTCGGAACTACGTAAGGAGTACGCTACCCACGGCTTGGACCGGCACGAGCTACTCGATTGCCCCCTCGCGCAATTCAAGGCGTGGTTCCATCAGGCCAAGGATGCGGGGGTCAACGAACCCAACGCCATGGTTCTGTCGACCATCGACGACTCTGGTGCCCCGACCTCCCGTGCGGTTTTACTTAAGGCCGCCGACGAGGCCGGCTTCTCCTTCTTTACTAATTATCATAGCCGCAAAGGCGGTCACATGGAGCGCGAACCCCGGATTGCCCTCGTTTTCCCCTGGTTCTCCCTTGAGCGACAGGTTCACATAAGTGGCTCTGTGGTAAAGACTTCCGAAGAAGAATCCGTGGCTTATTTCGCCCGGCGCCCCTACGGTAGCCAGCTCGGCGCCCTGGCCTCCGACCAGAGCCAGTTTATCCCCGATCGCCAGCACTTGGAGACGCGGTTGGCTGAATTAAAGGCCCAATACCCCGAAGGCCAGGTACCCAAGCCCACTAATTGGGGCGGTTACCGCCTGATTCCCGACCATTTTGAGTTCTGGCAAGGCCGGCTCAACCGCCTCCATGATCGCTTCATCTATGTAAAGCAGGACGGATGCTGGCAGATTAGCCGCCTCGCCCCCTAGTCCTAGTCCAGATTAGTGTTGCTAATGATGCCCCCTCTGGCGGCTTACTCTGGGCGTACTTCTGTGCAGGTGGTTGACCATCCTGCTAGGAATCATTCACAAACC
>CAITUF010000081.1 GCA_903895475.1 uncultured Opitutia bacterium
GGCAAAATCATCCGTGGCCTCAGCTTGCGCCCATTCTTCCACGTTGCCGAGTAAGTCGAAGTAGCCAGCCCCCGTGGATTGCGAGGAGCCCACGGGACGAGCCGAGACCCCATCGGTATTATCAAAGGTCCAGGCATTCACCGCGGCCGGCGGCAGTGCCAAGTCACCCATGGCCGCCTTATATTCCGCCACCGTCGGCAACCGGACAGGTCGTCCGCATATCCAGCCCAAGGCCTCGCAGAAGGCTTGGGCATTGGCATAGGCGACCGATTCGACGGGAAGGTTTTCGCGCATACTCGCGCTGGGATTGGCTCCCATCACCGTGGAATAGAAACCTTGGGATATTTCTTGTTTCATCATGCGGACCCCGGAGCCAGCCACAGGGGCGACGAGCTGATCGAGTTTCGGTAAAATGACCTGGATGATAGCAGCATGCGTGACGACGTATTCTAATTGGCGCCGCAACGCATCTTCCGGTGGAACGACGCCGGGGTTCTCGGCTTCGATACGGGTCAGCTTCTCGCGTAACGCCCGTGCTAAGTCGAGGGCCTCCGCCGCTTGGCCTGCGCGCAAAAGGCTTGCCATGGTTTGGGCCCGCTTCTCGACATCCTGGAGGCTCCCGGCGGAACGCCACCGATTCCGTTGCTTCGCGAAGGCGGCTTCGCGCGCCACGGCGGCCCACACACTGCGCGGAAATTCCTGCTTCAACTGAGCCTGGACTAGCATCGCCCGCTCAAACGCTTGCACCGCGAGGGTTGCCTGCGCTTCTTGGGCCGCTCCGAGAGTAGCCTGCGCGTAGCCTTTAATCGCTTCGGCGGCCGCCGCCTCTGCCGCAACGATCTGTAGGTATAACCGATGCGAGCGCATCGTTTCCTGCCGGATAGATAAGCGCTCCACTCGGGCAAATTCCGTATCCAACACGTCTCGATACTTTTCCACAAAGGCCTGCTCAGTTTCAATGGATTCTCCCAATAGCTTAACCGCTTCATCAAAGCGACCGGCGGCGAAGGCTGCTTCCGCCTGCGCCTCTAAAGCCTGCGTTTGGGCCCTTAAGGGCTCGGCCTCGAGCCGCCGCAAACGCGTGTCGAGCCGGGCGATCTTGCCCACATCCGTATAGCCCGAAAAGAACCACCGGCTCTCGATGAACCGTTCTGCTTCCACCGCTCGGCGAAGCTCGCGGATGGCCCCGACCGGATCCGACTTGGCTAAGGCCGTGGCCTTATCCTCGGCCTCCGTCGAAATCGACCGCTGCCGTTCCGCCTGGATCACATGGTAGCGACGGCGCATGGTCTCCAGCCGCACATTCTCCGAGGCCAGCGCGCCGCGAGAGGCCAGATAATCTTGTTGGGCCTGGACGGCCTCCCCCAAGAGGGCGAGGTCGCCATCATCAATGACGGCTTTATTAAGGCGTTGGGTCTCAAATTCGGCTTCCTTTTTAAGGGAGAGCAGCCGGAGTTCCTCAGCTTGGGCGAGGCTCAGGGCGGCCAGGCTACTCCCCGCATTGCGCTGTACCTCCGTGACCAAATAAGCCGCGGCGATCACAAAGACCACGGACGCTCCCACCATAAGGGGGGTGCCGTGCTTCTCCCATAGACGCTCCCAGAAGGACCAGTCCTTTTGCGGGCGGGATTTCTTGCCGGGGAGGTAGTCGGACTGGGGGTCGTGAGGGCCGGGGGACATGGAGCGGAATCGGCCAGTTTCATTGCTGGCTGATTGTTTGCTTTAATAGTTTGCTAGGCTGGTTCATGAAAGAAGGACCTTCAACCCTCTAAATGCCTCAATTTAAACGCATCGCTGTCGTAGGCGCCGGCCTCATCGGAGGTTCGGTCCTGCTTGCTGCGGCTCGCCGGCAACTGGCAGGGTCCCTCGCCGGTTGGTCGCGATCCCCCGAGGCCCGAGCACTCCTAAAGAGTTATGCGGTCGCAGAAATCTTCGATAACCCCGTCGAGGCCGTCCGGGGGGCCGACATCGTTATCATCGCCACCCCGGTCGATAAGATGGCGGAAACCTTCCGTACAATCGGCCCGGGTCTATCCCCTGGGGCGCTCGTCACGGACGCCGGTAGCGTCAAGGCAGCTATTCAGATTGCCGCTCAAGGTCTGCCTCCCGGGGTTCACTTTGTCGGAGCCCACCCCATGGCAGGTTCAGAGAAGGCTGGGTCGGCTAACGCCAACGCGGACCTGTTTATGAATCGTCCCTGTTTCGTGACACCCACGGGGCAGGAAACTTTAGCGGCTGTTCAGCAGACCCATGCACTCTGGCAGGCGCTCGGCTGCCGCACCGTCGAATGCTCCGCCCAGCGTCACGATGAGATTGTTGCGGCGATTAGTCACGTTCCCCATGCCAGTGCTTCGGCCTTAATGTTAGCCGTGGGGAGCTTGCCTGGGTTTGACCCGACCACGGCGGGTGCCGGCTTGAAGGACGCGACCCGCATCGCCGCTGGCGAAGAAAACCTTTGGGTCGGCATCCTCCTCGCTAATGCCCCCCATGTCATCGCCGGCCTCCGTGCCGCCGAAGACCAGACGGCACAGCTGCGCAAGGCCCTCGAGGCTGGTGACGCCGAAAAAGTCCGCCAGCTCTTAGCCGACGCCCGCGTTCTCCGCCAATCCCTGGATCGCCCGGCATGAGCCCTACCCTAACGATTCGGCCC
>CAITUF010000082.1 GCA_903895475.1 uncultured Opitutia bacterium
CCCAAGCAGCGATGGACTTCTACCACGCGATCGCGTCGGACGATGTCGCCACGCAGAACCGCCTACTCGATACCTTCTTCCTGCCCTACTTGGAAATCCGTAATAAGAGCGCCGGCTATGCAGTGAGTATCATCAAAGCTGGGGCGACCATTGTCGGCCATAGTGCCGGCCCCGTCCGCGCGCCCTTGACCGACCTCAAGCCTGCGGAAGTCGAACAACTCGCCGCCCTCATCGCGAAAGCCGGCGTCAAGTAAACCGTTATGGCTGAGTTTGTCGAAGGCCCGTCTCTCCACCTGGGCACCGCTGTCGCCAAGGTGAAACGGCGCATCCTCCCCGTGTTCATCCTGATGTTCATCGTGAACTATCTGGACCGGGTGAATATCGGCTTCATCCGGCAGCACCTCAGTTCCGACCTCGGCCTCGACAGCGCCGCCTACGGCTTAGGCGCAGGCCTATTCTTCATCGGCTACGCCCTCTTTGAGGTGCCGTCTAATATGCTGCTGGAGAAACTCGGGGCACGCCTGTGGCTAACCCGGATTACCATCACCTGGGGGGTCGTGGCGTCGCTCATGGCCTTCGCCCGAAATGAGCATGAATTCTACTTCCTCCGCTTCGCACTAGGTGCCGCCGAAGCCGGCTTCTTCCCGGGAGTCATCTACTACTTCACCCGCTGGTTGCCCGCCGCGGAACGCGGTAAGGCCATTGCCCTTTTCCTCAGCGGCTCCGCCATCGCCTCCATCCTTTCCGGCCCGTTATCCGGTGCCCTCATGCAGACGTCGGTCCTCGGCCTCAAGGGCTGGCAGAGCATGTTGTTCATCGAAGGACTCTTCTCGGTCGTCATCGGTGTGGGCGCCTGGTTCTGGCTCGACTCCCTGCCGCGCGATGCCCGCTGGCTTTCCGCCGAAGAAAAGCAGGCGTTAGAAGAGACCATCGACGCCGAACAACGTGAGCGCGAAGCCAACCAGACCGCACGGCCCGGTATCTTCCGCCTACTCCGCGACCCGCAGATTATCCTCTTCTGCGTCATCTACTTTGCCATCCAACTGACGATCTACGCGGCGACCTTCTGGCTCCCCAGCATCATCCGCAAGATGGGCGACCTCTCCGACCTCGAGGTCGGCTTCCTGAACTCCATTCCGTGGACGATCTCGATTCTCGGCATGTATCTGGCGGCCGCTGGCGCGGCGCGCTGGAAGTGGCCGCAACTCTGGGTGGCGGGCGCGCTGGTGGTCGCGGCCACGGGGATGTTCCTGTCGACCACGGGCGGGCCAGTCTTCGCCTTTATCGCCATCTGCTTCGCGGCGCTCGGGTTCAAGTCGGCCTCGTCCCTCTTCTGGCCCATCGCACAAGGCTACCTCGACGTCCGGATTGCGGCGGCGGTCATCGCCCTCATCAACTCCTTGGGTAACCTCGGTGGGTTCGTGGCCCCGACGGTCTTCGGTAAACTCGAGAAGGCTACGGGCTCCGTCCAGTATGGCCTCTACGGCCTCGCCGTCGCCTCCGTGCTCGCCGCAGGCCTGGTCTTCCTCGTCCGTACTAAGCCCAGGGCTTAAACCCACACTTTCACGATGCCCTCTCCCCTGATCCAATCTGTCCGTGTCGTGCCGGTCGCCGGTCACGATAGCATGCTGCTCAACCTCAGCGGCGCCCACGGACCTTTCTTTACCCGTAATATCATCCTCATCACCGATAACGCCGGCCACACCGGCCTCGGCGAAGTCCCCGGTGGCGAGAAGATCCGCCAAACCGTCGAGGATGCGACGGCCCTACTGCTCGGACAACCCATCGCCGACTACGCGTCGTTGTTAGCTAAGGTCAGCGCCGCCTTCTCCGATCGCGACGCCGGTGGCCGCGGCCTGCAGACCTTTGACCTGCGCGTGACCATCCACGCCGTCACGGCGATTGAGTCCGCCCTCCTCGACCTGCTCGGCCAGTTCCAGCAAAAGCCCGTGGCAGCGTTATTAGGTAAGGGCCAACAGCGCTCTGAGGTCGAGATGCTCGGCTACCTCTTCTTCATCGGCGACCGTCGTAAGACGACTCTCGGCTATCGCGATGAGTCCACGTCCGCCCACGCTTGGCATCGTCTCCGCAATGAAGAGGCGTTGACGCCCGAGAGCATCGTCCGGCAGGCCGAGGCCGCCCAGGAACGCTTCGGCTTCCAAGACTTTAAACTCAAGGGCGGCGTCCTCAGCGCTGCCCGCGAGGTCGAAGCCGTCCGCGCCCTCGCCGCCCGCTTCCCGCAGGCCCGCATTACCCTCGACCCGAATGGCGCGTGGCTCCTGAAGGAAGCCGTCGAGGTCTGCCAGAATCTGAAGGGCATTCTCGCCTACGCCGAAGACCCCTGCGGTGCGGAAGGCGGTTTCTCGGGACGCGAGATCATGGCGGAATTTAAGAAGGCCACCGGCCTGCGCACTGCGACTAACATGGTCGCCACCGACTGGCGCCAGCTCGAGCACGCGTTGAAACTCGAAGCCGTGGACATCCCGCTCGCGGACCCGCACTTCTGGACGATGCAAGGCTCGGTGCAGGTCGCCCAAGTCTGCTCGGAGCGGGGCCTCACCTGGGGGTCACACTCCAATAACCACTTCGACATCTCGCTCGCGATGTTCACGCACGTCGGCGCCGCTGCCCCCGGCGACGTCACGGCGATGGATACGCATTGGATTTGGCAAGAAGGCCAGCGGCTCACGCAGGAGCCCCTGCAGATCAAGGGCGGCAAGATAGCGGTCCCGCAGCAGCCGGGCCTCGGCGTCGTTATCGACTCCGCCCAGCTCGAGGCCGCCCACCAACTTTATCGCAAGCTCCCCTCCGGCTCCCGCGACGACGCGGCCGCCATGCAATTCCTGATACCCGGTTGGAAGTTCGACCCCAAGCGCCCAGCATTGGTGGTGAGATAGGGTTGAATCGAGAGGGGTTGGGGGGTTGGCACTGTATCGGGTAGGGTTGGCCCGCATCTAGGTAGGGGCACGA
>CAITUF010000083.1 GCA_903895475.1 uncultured Opitutia bacterium
CTGGGCTTGATGGGCAAGGGTCTTTCCCTAGGGTGAGCCCATGCCCCAACCCGAAGAGATCTTCCCCTCCCGCCGTCAATTCCTCGGAAGCCTCGGCGCCGCGTTAGCCGCCCTCAGCCTCCCCGCAGCACAGTCCGCGGCCGATGCCGCGAAGACCGAGGCGAAGGCCCTGCCGCGCAAGAAGATCACCGACCCCTACATCTATAAGTTCGCCATCGGCAAGTTCGAGGCCTGGTCCATCAGCGATGGCTACGGTACCTTCAAGAACTGCGTCACGAAGAAGATGTTCCCGAAGTCGGATATGGCCGCGATGACCAAGGCCCTCGTCGACCAAGGCGAACGCCCCGACGACGTCACGCTCTACATTAACATTCTCCTCCTGCGTAAGGACAAGGAAGTGATCCTCGTCGACGCCGGCTTCGGCCCAGTGGAACGCGACACCTGGGGCTGGCTCACCCAGGCGATGGCCTCGCCCGAAGTAAATATCAAGCCCGAGGAGGTTACCCACGCGCTCCTCAGTCACTCGCACATCGACCATATCGGCGGCTTTACCAGCAAGGGCCGTATCCTCTTCCCCAACGCAGCCCTCCACGTCCTGCAAACCGAAGTCGACTTCTGGCGCGGCAAGGAGCCGGACTTCTCGAAGTCCCTCCGCACCGATGACATCAAGGGAATGATCAAGAGCGTTCGTAATTCGTTCGACGTCCTCCAGCCGAACCTAGTGCTACATAAGGACGGCGACCAGATTCTCGACGGTGCGATCACGATCATCGCCGCGCCCGGCCATACCGACGGCCACGCCATCTACCGGATCAAGTCCGATGGCCAGTCCCTCCTCCACCTCTCCGACCTCGCGCATAACCACGTGCTGATGCTCGAAGACCCGAACTGGTTCATCGACTTCGACCATAACCCCGAAGTGGCCATCGCGACCCGCAAGAAGGTCTTCGCCGAGATTGCCGCCACGAAGGAACGGGCCTACGGCTTCCATATCCCCTGGCCCGGCCTAGGCGTAGTGACCCCCAACGGCCGCAAGGGCTACCAGTGGATCCCGTCGACTTGGCGCTGGGATTTCTGACGCTCGTTGACGGCTGCGGGCAAAGGGGTTGAGATACTCCCATGTCCTTGGACTACTGTCCCTCCCGCCACCGTACGGTGCGCCGCCTGACCCGTGTGGTGATGGTCGGTGACGTCGGCGTAGGTGGCACCAATCCACTGCGCCTGCAGTCGATGACGACGTCCGACACCGAGGACGTAGCAGCGACGTTGGGCCAATGTATCCGCCTCGCCGAAGCGGGCTGCGAAATCATCCGCGTGACGGCCCCCAACAAGGCGGCCGCCGCCGCGCTTAAGGATATCCACCAGAAATTCCGCGCAGCGGGCTTCAGCCAGCCGCTCGTCGCCGACATCCACTTCCTACCCGTGGCCGCGATGGAAGCGGTCGAACATGTGGAGAAGGTGCGCGTCAACCCCGGTAACTACGCCGATAAGAAGAAATTCGCCGTACTGGAATACACGGACGCGGCCTACGCCGAGGAGCTCGAGCGGTTGCACGAGGCATTCACACCGCTGGTCCTCCGCGCCAAGGCGCTCGGGCGCTCCCTGCGCATTGGCACCAACCACGGCTCGCTGTCCGACCGTATCATGAACCGTTTCGGCGATACGCCCAACGGGATGGTGGAGTCGGCGATAGAATTTATCCGCATCGCGGAATCCCATGGCTTCAAGGACATGATCCTGTCGCTGAAGTCCTCCAATCCCAAGGTCATGGTGCAAGCTTACCGCCTCGCCGCCGCCCGCATGGCCGAACTGGGAATGGATTACCCGCTACACCTCGGTGTGACCGAAGCCGGCGAAGGCGAAGACGCCCGCATCAAGTCCGCCATCGGCATCGGTGCGCTCCTCGCCGACGGCCTGGGCGATACGCTCCGCGTCTCTCTCACCGAAGATCCTTGGTTCGAAATCCCTGTCTGTCACGAGATTGCTTCTCGCGCGATGGACCTCGCCACGCTGGGGGCGGCTTCATCCGTCACGCTCCCCGCCGACCCAGCCGATGCGTTTTCGTTCACGCGCCGGGCGACTGACCCCATCGAGCTGTCATCTGCTTGCCTCGCGGGTTCCAACGAGACGCCTCGCGTCATCGTACGTAGTCACCAG